>NZ_FXYI02000010.1:0-41315 GCF_900184915.1 Clostridium sp. HV4-5-A1G
ATAAAAAACAATTTTAAAACAAGGTTATTTTTTTGATTTTTAGTTATCATGTAAATGAGGGTAAAAAAATATAGGATAAAATCTTATCTTAATTTAATTGTCATATCATAGTTTTTCATGTTTGTGTATTTATGTCTTTATAAGGGTTTTGCCATAGGCAAAGCCTTCCCTTCTAAAATAAATGCATTGGAGTTGATTACGTGTTTTATTTATCAAAAGATCAAAAACAAATAATGGATTTATTGAAGCAGTTTGGGCATCTTACTATTTCCCAAATAAAAGACATAACTGGAATTAATGATATAGATGAATTGATAGAACCTCTTATGGTAAAACAAGTTCCTTATCTTAAAAAAGAGGGAGACCTTTTACTTTACCCAACAGTTGATAAAATAAACAAAGATTTACTTAAGGCATTAGATGCCTATAGCTATATACATAAAATGTTTGGTGCAAGCTGGTGTACTGTATCAAAATTCCCTTATATTTTGTCTTTTATAGAGGGAAACAAATTTTTTGACATAGCACTGGTTAAAGACGGACAAGAGTCTGTGATTGTTCCTGCCATGGAGAAGAGCAACTCCATGAGGATAATAATTATTGTTGATGATGAAAAACAAATAAGAAAAATAAGTATACCGGGGAAAAAATACAAGTTTTTCATAGATAAAACAAAAAAGTTGATATAAGGGGCGGTAAATCATATGAAGAAACATACTAGAATTGTAACTCAAATTTTAAAGAGTTATTACAGGGATCTTGCTTTAATAGCTTTATTTGAAAGGCAACTAGAAGTGTTAAATTATGGGCTAAGCGAAAATAAACTTATTACCGATATTGAGAAAGAAAAAATATTGAAAAAAATAGATTCAATAAAGAGAAAAATAAAAACTTTAAAGTTCAACAACTGCCAGATAGATTTGATAATGGAATCCATTAGAAAAACCAACAAGAATGACTGTGAAATTTTAGATATGAGATTCAAGAAGGGATTTTTAAACAGCAAGATAAGTATAATCTTAAATTACAATGAAAGTACGATTTGGCAGAGAGAAAATGATTTGTATGAATACATCTACCAGGCCTTGGATGATGAATCCATAGAAGATGCCAAGAAAAAATCCAATAATGAAAGCAATAATCTGTGAAATTAAGGATAGTATTTAATCTATATGGTTGGTATATTTATAGCAGAGTTGGGATTTTGCTATTTGAAAAATATAACAAAATCCATAATGAGGTGTTGTAAGGAGGGAGCAAATTATAATGAAATGGAAAGAACTTTTTAACTACAATAAACCTGACATACAAAAATTTGTAGGCATGTTTAAAAGTAAAGGAATTTCCATGATTAAAGTAGGTTTTTATGGCTTATACGGAAAAAGGGATAACTATGAAATAATGGATGAAAAATCATCAACATTAATATTCCCTAGTAAGTACGAAGTTGTAGTAGTCCCAATTAAAGAAAATTTTGTATCTTTTCCGCTTATATATGATAGATATAAATGGACTCTAGGAAATTCCCGTGCGAAAGATGATGTTGAAAATCTTGTTAGAGTTTTTGAAGAAAACGAAATTGAATGTAAAATAATTAATGAAACTGAATTTTAAAAATTATAGGAGGTTACAGAAAAAATGAGTGATGAAAATGAAATTTCTTTAGATCAGCATTGATACTTATGACAGAATAAAGGAAGCAGAAAAATGGCTATATAATTATAGAGTATAAAGGACAGTATTATAAATAGGATAATTCGGCTAAAGTAGGGAAGTCTCTTATTTCAACAAGTGGGATATGAACATCCTTTATTTTTTTGTGTTAATATCAAAAATTTTAAATTTATATACCAATTATTACTCCAAAAACGGATAAGAAATGGCCAAATTTATAATTAAAAATATGTTGTACCATTTAATTAAGGTCGATTTAACTTTAAAATCCAAGTAAACTTATCCCGGCAATTCTAATGTAAGGTAGTCTACGAGGAGGGAAAAACAGGATTGATGAAAATCATAATTAAATTGAAGGATGCCAGCTATAAGGCAGTAAAAAAGAAAGTAGCAACATTAGGAAAAACAAATATAGAAGAGTCTCCATGGATAATACACTCATAAAAAAAGCCCAGCAAGGGGATAAAAAAGCTGTTTCAACTCTTTTAAATAAAAATATAAATTACATTTATTGGATAGCACATAAATTAAGCATTTCAAATACAAATTTCGAGGACCTGGTATCTGAGGGCAAAATAGGCTTTTTGAAAGCGCTTGGAAACTATAATCTTGAAAGCAATTCCGAATTTCTAGCTTACGCTTATCCATATATCAAAGGGGAAATATGGAAATATATGAGCAATAATACGTTTTATGTACATCTTCCGGATTATAAAATTAGAAGTTATATGAGATCGAAAAGACAATCCAAAGATCCAGAAAAGTTTAAAAAATTCAAATCTGAAAGTTTGTTATCACTGGATGAAATAACGAATTTACATGCCAAAAGTGAATTCAATGAGTTCAAAAATGTAGAAAATCATATATTCTTAACCCAGCTTTTCAGATATTGTAAATTATCCAAATTGGAAATATTTATATTGAAAAGATTTTATTTTGATCAGATGCAGCTCAAGGAAATCTCCGCTCTTTTAAATTTAGAGAAATCTCAGGTCTATAAAATCAAAAAAAATTCCATTAGAAAATTACGATTTGAGCTGTTCAACCAGGATGATGAAAAAATCTGTGCTACAGATGGGAGGTGATTTACTTGAATCTAATGTTTTTTACTGTCCTTGCAGCAGAAAATATAGACTCAGGAGCCGTTCAGGCCGTGTCTTCTTCTGATTTTTCACACAGTATAAATGCTGTAATACAGTTTATCTACAATTCCCTGGATCCAATTGTATTTCCAATCGCAAAACTTGTACTTTTGATATCTGCGCTGGTTTTACTCCTTGGAGGAATATTAATGTCAAAAAATATTAAAAAAGCTGGATGGTGTGGTATTGCTACTACCATTGCAGTTTTGTTTTTGTTTTATCTTGCCCCGCTCATTCTGGGTCTTATAATCACAGCGGCAAAAACCGCGGGTGCAGGTAAGTAAAGAGAAATGAGATGCAGAAGAAAGGAGGTGGTGTATTCATGCTGAAAAAATTGAGAAACATTTTAACAAATGGCAGGAAAGTTGTTATGGATGTCTTTTTTACATTATCTGCAATCATTGTGGTAAGCTGCCCGGTACTTGCAGACAGCATAGATCAGGCTATTAGTACTCAGTCATCAAAAGCTGTGGAAAGCAGATTGTTTGGTTCTACAAAGACAGTACTTATGGCTGTAGGTGGTGGAGCCATAGCTATAGCCATGGGAATTGTCGGACTTACAATGATACTCGCACATAAAAGACAGGAAACCCGTACTGAAGCCCTTGCATCAATTGGATGGATAGTTGGTGGGGCTGTATTAATTGGTGCTATTGCAATTTTCGTAGGTTTCTTTTGGGGTACTTTTGGGCTCAAAGGATAGGAACAAAAACAAATGCAGCAGTGGATCTTCTGCTGCTGTTTATATAAAAAAGAGGGGTGATATATGTGACATATTTTACTGTACCTTACAACATAGACAGTGAAGACAAGATTATTGGCGGGTACCTTTCACTTAGACAGTTTGCATGGATTGTGCTTGCAGTTTTTATCATATTGCTACTTTTCATATTGAACACAGGCTATATGTCAAGGACAACCGTAGGTGGTGCTATTTCATTTAATTTTTTGTCTTTCGCAGTTAGAATTGTAGTTTCATTACCGTTTTCAATATTTTGTATTATTATGGCTTTCATTAAGAAAGACGGTATAAATATTGATAAATATTTATTTAAATGCGTCATGTACAAGTTGAGAAATCATGTTATAAAAAACCAACCATAGTTGTGTTATGGCTTGTCTGGAAAGAAGGGATTTATTTGCTTATAGCAGTTGTTCTTGTACTTATAGGGCTTTCATTTCCAATTGGGGCCTATATCTATACAAGAATAGATGATGAGAATAAAAAGAGTGGTAAGTATTTAGATAAGGACATTAAAACTTCCAATAAAAATAAAGATGTCAAAACAAAGTCTCTGCCTGAAATAAAGAAACTGATAGGTATGAATGACATAAAAAACAATAAAATTCAGCTCCTAAGTGGTAAAAGGAGAATCATACTCAGCGTATCCTCACCTGATATTCCGCTTCTTACTGATGATGAAATAGAAGTTATGGAATTGAAACTTCTCCAGTTTGCACTTTCTCTAAATGATTCAATTCAATTTTTTACAACACCAACAAGAATAGAAACAAAAGAGCCGGCAGAACTTGTTTTAAAAACAGTAGAATCTGCTGATGAAAATATCCCGGAGGGGCTAAGGCAGTATTCTGACAAACTGTATAACTCATATAAGGAAATTGAAAACAGCAGGGGAGTATATGTACTTAGAAGCTTCTGCATTATTGGCACTGATATAAAAGATGAGGAAAGGGCAAAAAATGACCTCAGGTATAAATGCAACCTGGTAATGTCCAAGCTTATTGGGGCAAAAATGAGGGTATCCATACTGAATTCATACCAAATTGCCCAGCTTTTTGCTGATATATTGCAGCGTGGTGACAACATACTGATAGAAAAACTTATCAAAAATGGTGCAATGGAGCTTTATACAGAGGGTATAGGCCAGGAGATCTATTCAGGAAAGGAGGACAAAAAAGAAGATGAATATGATATTGAAAGGGAAGAAATTCAAAAAGAAACCAGGCAAAAGTAATAAAAAAACAGGTGATATATTTGATAAAACATCAAATATCATGGATTTAATTTACCCCGATGTTTTCAGTGAAAACAATGATTATATATACCTGGGACCGAATAAATATGTTCGTGTTTATGCTATAACAAATTACCCGAGGCAGATGTATATAGGTTTTTTAAATGATCTGTTTACGTTGGGAAACATAGATATTTCAACTTATGTAGAGCCAATTCCTGATGCTGAGATAATAAATCGGCTCACCTCCAAATATTCTGAGCTTAAGTCTAATCTGAACCTTCAGGTAAAGCATGGATATGCTGTGGATTATGGAGTGGCACATGCGGCGGATGATCTTGATGCACTGCGAGAACTCATCCAGACCAACAAAGAAAGGATGTTCTTTGCACAGCCAATTATTTTTATATGGGGCAGAGATACCAGGGATCTTGATGATAGATCCAATTCTTTGAATGATTTATGCAGTAGAAAAGCTGTAAAGATCAGGTGTCTTACTTATGATCAAAGCAAAAGTTTTGTTTCAGGACTTCCGACGCTCAGTCTATCATACTCTTCCTATCTTAGAAATATGACAACAGGGGCTATAGCAAGTCTTATTCCATTGGGAAATACACAGCTTTCACACAGGGGAGGGATACTGCTTGGGAGAAACCTGAACACGAAGTCCTATATATTTTACAACAATTTTATAGGTGCTCCGGAGCTTACCAATCCACATACTTTTATCTGTGGAACAACAGGTGCCGGAAAATCCGTTTTAATGCATGTAAAATCTGCCAGAGGAACTGCAGCTGGCAGATGGTCGGTAATAATGGATCCCAAAGGTGAATATCGCAAGCAGGCTGAAATTCTTGGAGGACAATTTATAGAACTCAAACCTGGAGTCAAAAGCGGTATAAACCCTTTTGATCTTGAGATAGAGGAAGACGAACACGGAAAGAGAAAAATCAATCTCTACGGAAAAAGAACTGAAATAGTGAATATGATTTCTATTTTTGCTGAAAGGTTCAGGGGGAAACCGCTTAGAGGACAGGAGATTACAGCTGTTGATGGTGTGGTAAGTAAATTGTACTCCGACTGCAAGATAACGGAAAATGCAGACAGCCTTTATATAGAAGCTGAAAAAGCAGTAGAGGGTAAGTTTTATACAGGTAAGGTAAAAAAGAGACTTCCTACACTTTCAAATTTGAGGGACGGTCTTGTGGAATACAACAGGAGCGCCCAGCTTGCAAGTCTCACTGAACTTACTGAAATTATGAAGATGATAACTGGAGATGGTCCAATGGCCATTTTTGACTGCCAAAGTACTGTGGATTTGAAAAGCAGGCTTGTTGTTATAAGTTTCAAAAACCTGGCCGATGATTTTTCTAAGTTTTTTGCAACTATAAACACCATGTCCTGGATATGGGCCAAATTTTCAAACTGGAGACTGAAAAATATATTGAAGGATGTATATGTAGACGAGGGATCGCTGTTTACCAAGTTTGAAAAGGCACTTGATTTTATAGACAATATAGCAAGGCTTGGTAGGGCTTTCAACATAGCGCTTACACTTGGTACGCAATTTATTGAAGACTTCATAGCTACCCAGCAGGGAAGGGCTATAGTATCACTCTGCGCCACCAAAATAATACTTAAACTTGAACCTAGTGTAGCCAGAGAGACTGCAAAGTATTTCAATCTGTCGGCAAATTGTCGTGAGTATATTTCAAGCTTCTCGAGCGGACAAGCTATCCTGCGTACAGAGCAGGATCTTGTGCTTATGGAAGTCGTGCCCAAGGAATTTGAATGGGAATTTGCAGAACCGTGATAAAGGCTAGAAAGGAGTTGGTTTTATGTCTAAAAAGCATAGATATCTGTTAGATTTTTTTGTATTACTGGTGTTTTTCTTGGCATTTTCCTTTTCAGTAACTAAACCTATAAAAGCAGCACCATCTTACGAAAGCTACGGAAAAGAATTTGCTGTTACTACTACAAAAACTGCAAGTTTTGACATGAATGGTGCAGATACTAAAAAAGCCCAGCACACTATTTCATATTATATCTACTTGTTTGGAGGTACTATTGTAGCTTTCTCCATGGGACTTGCAGCAATAAGAATGATACTTGTAAAAAACAGCCAAACCAAAAGAGAAGAGACCATGACGGCTTTCGGGAAGATAATTCTCGGGTGCAGTATTTTGGGATCCTGTATTTTACTCAGTGGTTTTCTAATAGGGGTGGCCAACCATCTGGGATCTGCCATTACAGATGGGAGCTCCAGTTTGATAAATGTGCCGACCACAACCATAACTGATGATGACGGCAATTTCGTAGTTAAAGCCTTTGGAAATATTTTTCTTTCCGTTGAAAAATGTATATTTAATTTGTTTGACAAGTATTTCGGATTTTTACCTTTGGATAAACTCATATTCAATTCCAGTGCCAATGCCTTTGGTGTAACTGGGAAAATAACAGTTCCACCATTTACTAATGCAGAATGGTCAAATCTAAACTATATGTATTTGCTTGTCTCTTCTATATGTGCACCACTTGTACTTTTGATGGTGGCCAAGACTGGAATTTCTCTCATAATGTCTGCGAACAGACCTGCCCAGAGATCGCAGCTACAGGAGGATGTCTGCAGATGGCTGTTCTCATTGGCACTTATAGCTTTAGGGCCACTTCTTCTTAAAGGGTTATTCCTTCTGTCAAGTGATATGACAAATGCCGTTGTATCCATATTCAATGCATCGCTTGGAAAAGACAACTATGTGACTGATATTTCCATGGTAGACAGCATCAAAACCGGATCTTTTCTTACAAGTGCCATTGTAAAGTGTCTGTTTGCATGGAAGTTTTTCCAGATAAACATGCTGTTCATGGTAAGAAAAATAATACTTACTGCCATGTATGCATTTACACCGCTTGCTGCACTTTTCTGGGGTATAGACAACAGGACACAGGCCATACAGATATGGTTTGGTGAGATGATAACCAATGCGACTATGCAGTTCTTTTATGCATTTACCTTTAGCATAATGATTATAAGTCTCTCCGGATCTTCATGGAAAAATTGGTTTTATGCCCTTGTCTGGGTATTTGCTCTTGTCAAACTGGCAGAAGTTTTCAGAAATTCACTTCAGGGATTGTTTACCAAGCTTGCAGGTGTTGATGAAATGTCCATAGCAGGCAGATCTTTTGGCCCTGTATCGAAGCTTGCTATAGGTGCTGCTGGTGCCATGGCAAGGACATTTAAAGTAGGAAATCCTTCAAAACTTTCAAATGGACTAAATATAGGTGGGTTAAGGAATTCCGCTCTTGGCTCGGCTGTATTTGGAGCTGGTGGTAAAAAGCCGCAGGGAAGTTCTCAAGGTGCAAAAGATGCCGCAGGAAAGACAGCGGCAGCTGCCAGTGCAACTGAAAATTTCAGACAGTCCAGCAGTACTGATCAAGGTGAAATGTCAAGTAATCCCCAGGCGGCACAAAATAGAGGTAATCAAAATCATAATAAAAAGCCAAATGAATATGAAGAAAGCCTTTTAAATTATATGGATAGTGAAAACGGAACAGGTGCTGGCGGTTATGCGTCAGATAATGTAAAAAATTCAGAGACAGATCCTATAATAAACCCTGAAAATTTTAATGGATTAGACTCGCTAAAGCCAATAACCGATTCAGAAGGAAATGTGAATATGAACAATTTAAAAGCGGCAGGTTCGAGGCATATGCTGTATTCATCAATGCTGAATGACAACTTGAAAAAATTTGCAGCAGAAAAGCCTATGGGTGCCAAAGTACTTGGCGGGGTTTCAAGGGCAATGAATCATAAAAATACTGGAATGGCAAACAGGGTAATAGCCGGCAAGGCCATAAACGCCACAATAGAACAGATGCAGTCCCTTGCAGGTGGAGAAAACAAACTTAGTAAACAGGATGCACTTACACAGCTCTTTGGCGGTGAAACTAAAAGCATAAATAAAAATGTAGATGGCCATAAATTTGAGATTACTCACAATAGGAATGCACAGAAATTCAAATCAGCTTTGGAACATGGTGATATAGGAAGAGCTTCTCAAGTAATAACAAATGCCAATCCAATAAATGGTCTTTCTCTTAAACAGCAAAGCGCAGTTATCGCCAGAACAAGTCCATACACGAATATTGACGGATTCAGGTGGTAAGGTGGTGATGGTACTGTGAATAACAACAATAGGGAGAATTTCTTTAAAAGATTTGCTAAGAATAAATTTAAGTCATTTGCCAGACAGTTTGTTTTAAAGAACCCTCTTGTAATAGGAGTAATAATACTTCTTGTCATTGCCTTTGTAATTTTTGGAGCACTTGCAGCCGACATAGGAGACATGGGGGACAATACTGTAAGTTCATCACTTTCAACTAATGACAACAAAGATATACTGGAAGACCTGCAAGAGTATCTGGATGATAAAATAAATGTTGGGGTACCTGATTATGTGAAATATGGAGATAATTATTCAGGTAGTGGAGGTGACTCAGTAAGTATACCTGAAGATTTCAAGAGCACAAGCGACGTTGTAAATTACGCATTGAAGTTTTTAGGTGTTCCCTATTTATGGGGAGGTACAAGCCCGAAGGGTTTTGACTGTTCGGGACTTGTACAGTATTGTTACGGGCATTTCAATATAAATCTTCCAAGAACATCCCAGGAACAGTTCAAAGTTGGAACTTCTGTAGACAGGTCAGCTCTGAAACCCGGGGATTTAGTATTCTTTGAAGGTAATCAACCGGCACATGTAGGTATGTATATAGGTGAAGGGAAATACATTCAAGCTCCAAGGACAGGTGATGTAGTAAAGGTTTCTCTGCTTAGTGCAAGAAATGACTATGCAGGTGCAAGGAGAATAGCCGATGTTTCAGGGGATTCTGGCAGCAGTTCAGATAATAGTGATACTACATCCGATAGTATATCTGAAAATGAAATTGACTATACAGATGCTTACAATATAATAAGAAAGTTTTATTTAAGTCCCGGGAATGTATTTGGATATATGAAATACATGGAAATGTCACTGGGTATAAAACCGGAGGATTTCTTTAGCGGCAGTTTCGGAAATGATACAGAAGATAATGGTGATTCAGATTCTCAGGGCAATCCCGTAACCGATATTATCAACCAGAAAATCATAAAAGAGAAGATAGAAAAAAATGATCATAAAATAGCGGATGAACTGAAACCGGAATTTACAATTTCAAATGAAACTACTACTGATGTTGTAACTTACGAAAAAGAAGAAACTATTCTTGGAATTGATACAGGTAAGAAAGTCACTGTAACTAAAAAACATACAGGTTCCATAGCAGTTGTGACACATATAAGCAGCATATGGGGAGAAGTGGATTTGCAGTACAATCAGGTTACTTCATCTTATACTGATTCCGAGGGTACTCACACTGTAACAAAACCTGTGTATGATGGGTACAAGCTTCAGGGTGAATTGTTCTCCAGGTTAAGGTCTATAATAAAGCACGATTTTCCTGAAGAAAAGGATGTGGATGATGCAATATACTTCATAATAGAATCCGGGTTTAACTTTGACAGGAAGGAGCAAAATGGTGACTGGATAAACGGCAAACTTAGTGATCTGACACTGGATTCGCTTCTGGCGGATCTTGGAGGTTCAAACACCGGAATTTCTGCAGGAATGATTCCCACTTTTTATCAATGGGACAGCAGATGGGGAAGTAATTCATATGCAGGATCCACAATAGATAAATTGGGATCTGCGCCTGCGAGTCTTGCCATGGTAGTTAGTGGTCTTGAAGGAAAGTTGGGAGGATACGACAAGAACGGTGATGGCATTTTGGAACCTGATGAAGCGGCAAATTATCTAAATAACATCGGAGTTCAGAAAGACACCGATGTAAATGATAATTTTTCCAAAGCGGCATCATTTTTCGGACTTACAGTGAAACATTATGGAAGATCCGATTATATGAGCATCGCAAATGAACTTAAACAGGGACATCCTGTCATAGCAAATGTACATGGTACTGATGGAATAGCATATGGAAGTCCTGGTTCCACCTTTACTCAGGGAAATCACTACATCGTGCTTGTAGATATAGACGGTAATAACAAGGTAACTGTTCACGACCCATACAACAAGAACAATCAGAACAGCCGTACGTGGGATCTGTCGAGTATAATAGCTGCAGAAAGCTTTGACTATTACGTATTTAACAATCCCAATATAGTTTATCAAAGTGGTGTTGCAACAGCTTATACAGGGGACAACATAGGTTTAAATGGTGGCACTCATGCAGCTTGGAACGGCATGGATGTGTCAAATAAAAACTTAGGCAATCATCTTATAGCCGCAGACAAAAGCATACCTTTTGGGACACTTGTAATTGTCAAAGTTCCAGAAAGCAAAAGGTACTGGAAAATGGCAAATGGGCAGAAAGTTGATGTCAATGGTGCCTATGTGGTTGTAGATAGGGGCGGTGCCATAACAGGCACACATATAGATGTTTATTTTGGGAGTGGAGCATATTACAATACCGGTTCCGGAGGCGGAATAGCCAACCAATTTGGAAGAGTCAATATAAAGCTCAGGGTAACCAAGAGCAAAATCAGCTATAATGATGCACTGAAGCATTGAATGGGGGAATAAAATGTGGATTCAACTAAAAAGAAGATGATATTGCTTGCTTCGGCTACAATAGCTATAGTTTTTATAAGTTGTGCATTGATTTATGAAATCAACTCAAGGCATTTCAATACCTCAAATGAATATCTGAAACAAGGTCACAGTTTGTCTGAAAAGAAGAGATTTGATGAAAATATGGAATATGCAAATAAGTACAATGCACGCATAAAAAATATGGATAAGCTTGACATACCGTCTAAAGGTTCAGCTGCTCCGGATATTCAAAAAGTGTCTGAGGCGGAAAAATCAAACTCTACTGTATCCCTCTATTTCTTGTTTAACAAGAAGCTATTGAATACGGATCAGTATATAAATGCTGAAGACAAGTTGAATGCCGGTATAAAAGAAATAGCCGACATAGAAAACAGTAGGAATTTAAATGAATATTTCAATGCAAATAAAGACAACCTGAAAAATGCATATGGAATATCAAGTTATAATGAGCTTGCTTGTCTTAAAAGTAAATTCCAGAAGTTAGATGGCAGTAGGGTAAGTGTAATTGTGGATCAGAATTTTACTAAAACAGAGGACGGTAGAATATCTTTTAATGTGATACTTAAAGGCAGCGGAAATGCTGTAAGCCAAAATGTTATGCTGAGATATGCAAGTGATGTTGAAATGGATATATCATGGAAGTTATGATGAAGGTCTCATCTGAAAATGATGAGGCCTTTTAACTTTTATATATAATAATAAATCCTCTAATCTTAAATTGATGCTATAGAAGATAATTGTGCTTTTCGTTTTGTTCAAATTTTTACCCAAATAATAAATAAGAAATAGCCAAATTTGTAAATGGGGATATACCGTATCATTAAATTAAGAAGTTAATTTGACTTTTAATTAAAAAATGGAGGTAATGCAATGAATTTAAAGGAATTAAATTTTTTAAATCCAAAAACTCGTAGGAAAATTGCTGCAGGTGCAATTAGTGTCGCAATGGGATTTTCTATAGTTGCACCAAACATAGCTACTGTTGCCAATGTTGCTGGTATTCAAATTACTACTGTAAAAGCTTTCGCTGACACTTCTAATGTGAAATGGATTGATGGTAATGGACTGCCAGGTACAACGTATACTGATGTAGATACTGATGCGACTAATGATGCAAATTCTAGAAGCAATAAATTATGGCACTGGATAAATATGAGTAGTTGGGTACAAGAACAATATCAAGGAGATTCTTCTAAATATGTTGTTCGTGGGCACTCGTCTGCTCGCTGCTCGTCTGTTTGCTATTTCTATGGCATCCTTGGTGATCTGAGTAGCACTAGTGTTGGGTGGCGCCCCGTTCTTGAAGTCCTGAATACTGATCCCCTGATAGCAGGTCACAATGATGGTGACATTGTTAAGTTTGGAACGTTGTATGTTAATGGTATCAAACAAAAAAGACCTCTCAATCCTGTTTACGGTGGAGATATACCTGAATATTCGAGTGGATCTATAGAGATCCGGGATACAGACAGCGATGATGCATACAAGATACAGTGGGTCCTGGCAACAGACCCGGAAACAGGTAAAAAACTGCTCATCGCTGACAGGAACATACTCAGTTTCGTCTCTTGGGATAAATTGAATGGTCAAAACCTAGTCTCTGGAAAAGATATTACTATTGATAGTTCTTCATTTAAGATTAGGCTTTTAACCGGAGGTTCTGATTATAAAGATAGTAGTAATCCATATGCAGGTGCTAGTAATCTAAACAATGAGTGGGACCAGATTATCAATCGTGGTGATGGGACAGAACCATCATATCAAATAGACAAGATATATAACTCAGATGACCAATCAAAATACGGTTCCTGGTTTACTGGATTCTATGCAAAATCACTTTATGACAATAATGACCTTATGCGATTTATACTACACAGTACTTTTGGGACTGCTACATTGAGCAATGGCGGTGTTATTCAAGATGAAAGCCAGATAAGGGATAAATACTTCCTTTCAGATGGATCCATGATACTAATTGATATATATGGAATGGTCCAATACTACAAAGATTTAACCACATCAGAACCTGCAACACTTCCTATCGACGGCAGCGGCATTATCGGGGCTGATACCCTGGTATTTGGCACGGGTACTTCAGCTGTAAAACACCCGGTATTATATTTTGGAAGTTCATCAAAGTATATAGATACTGATGGAAGCTTGAAGACATTCACTTTAAAGAAAAGCGATGTTACAAAGATGTTTGCATACAAGTATGCAAAGGGTGCATCACAGTATATGCTTATAGAGAAAGCAGATGGTTCTCTTGTTTACCTGGATTCAAGCGGCCATCAGCAGGATTTCGGGCTCAACATGAACGATGTATCTTATATCATGCCGGCGACCAATGTCAACAAGGACATCTTTGTCATGAAAGACGGTACTTTAAGAGACGACAAAGGAGTAATTGCAACTTCCGATGGTGTGACATTAAGTAAGATATGGTCAAACAGGATTTTTGAGATGTCAGACGGATTCCTTTATACACTTCAGAATGGCACATTCAAAAATACAAACACCCTTGCTTCTTTTGCAAGACTTGCCCAGAACAATGCACTTCTACTTAAAAATGGTAATTTCCAGCTTGCAGATGCTACAGGTAATTTAACAAATGATCTTGATGTAGCAGGCGCAGATGTAAAATACATGTCACAGCTTGATTCAACGAATATGTACTTAATCTTAAATGACGGCACAACCTATGGTGTGGGAGATAAAGTACAGGGTGACAGTCTAGAAAACCATGGTATAAATATAAATGATGTATCAGCCTTTCTTTCAAACGGTTCAGACAATGTAGTAAGGGCACTCGTAACAAAGGACGGCACCGTGTATACCAATCCCGGCTCATGGGCAAAAAACACCTTGGTGCATTTTAGCTCTGATGCTGTGAACTCAGTACATGGAAGCACCCCTGTATACACCAACCCAGGTGATGTTGTTGATGATTACAATAATTCAGGAGATCCGGATCTTGTAAACAAACTCCCGGGTGGTACTGATGAAAAAGGTGACGGTATAACCCCTCCTGCTTCGACAGATACTACGACACCAACTTTAAATGTTACTGGAAACCCAACTGACTGGACTAACGAAGATGTAACATTAAGCGTTAGTGCATCAGATGAAGAAGGCGGCAGTGGCTTAAATAAAATAGTCCTCCCTGATAATTCAGAGATAACTGCTGCAATAGGAACTTTCAAGGTAATAAAGAACGGCACATATACTTTCAAGGCTTATGACAAAGCCGGGAATATAACAACCAGGGATATAACTGTAAGCAAGATAGACAAGACAGCTCCCGGAGTACCTGCTGTTACAAATAATAACGGAACTGTAACTATAACTGCAGGTACTGATGCAGATAGTGGAGTAAAGGAAGTTGACTACAGTGTAGACGGCGGTGCATACCAGAAATATACGATACCATTTACTTTGGAGGCAGGAAGTCATACTGTAAAAGCAAAAACTGTAGACAATGCAGGCAATGAAAGCAGCGAAACCTCTAAAGATATCACTGTTGGGGATTCAGATGCCGGCCTTCAAAATGCTACACAGGCCGTAGAAAATGCGGAGAGTACAAAAAGCCAGGGAGATGTTGACACCGCAAGAGATCTGGTAGACGTACTCCCTGACAGCCAGGAAAAGCAGGACCTAGAAGACAGGCTTGATAAGGTGCAGGACGAAATAGACAAGGCAAAAGAAGATGCACAAAAGCTCCATGATGCAACCGATGCTGTAGACCATGCCGGAGATACAAAGAGCCAGGAAGATCTCGACCATGCAAAGGATCTGGTGGACAGCCTGCCTGATGGACCGGATAAAGATAAGCTGGAAGACGACATAAAAGATATCCAGGACGAGATAGACCAGATCAACCAGGAGGCACAGGATTTGGCAGATGCCACTGCAGCAGTAGAAAAGGCCGAGCGCACCAAGACGAAATCTGATTATGATACTGCAGTAAGCAAGGTATCTGCCCTTAAAGATGGAGCTGATAAGACAGGTCTTTCGGAAAGGCTCGACAATGTGAAAGCAGCTGTCGATACACTTATAGCTGACGCAGACAGCAAGGTAACCCAGGCTGAAAGTTCAAAAACTGAAAGTGATATAAATGCGGCACAGAGTGCCATAGACAAAGTACCTGCCGGCTGGGATGTATCAGGCCTCCAGGACAGGCTTGACAGTATAAGGCAGGAAGTGGAAGGCCAGGAACTTGCGGTGGCAAAGGCGGCAGTTGAAAAGGCAGAGATCTCCCAGCTCCAGGAAGATGTTAACGGTGCAAGGGTACTTGTAAACAAGCTCCCTTACAGCCAGGACAGGACAGACCTCAACAGGAGGCTTGATGCTGTCCAGAATATAATAAATCTCTACGAGAATGCAGAGCAGAGGGTACAGGCGGCCGAAAAGCTCAAGACGGAATCTGCAGTTTCAAGTGCAAGGTCAGTAGTTTCAAAATTGCCTGACGGAGACAGGAAGGACAGCCTGAATGCAAGGCTTGATGTGGTGGAAGCTGAGATAGTCATTGACAATACGATAAAGGCCATAGACAGGGACATAACCGCTCTTGAGAAAGACGTGGACAGCCACATAAAGTACAATTCAAATATGGATATAGACAGCTATAAGAACAAAGTTACGGCACTCAGAGACAGGGTAAATGCCCTTCCTGACAGTGTATCTGGTACCAAGTTAGCGTTTAATGAAAGGCTGGATACAGTAGATTCAAAACTTACGAAACAAAAAGGTGTCCAGGATGCGGTAAGTAAAGTAGTTGATGCAATTGACAAAGCCGGGCAGACACTTGATAACAAAGACATACAGGATGCCCAGGATGCCATAGACAACCTGCCCGATGGAGTGGACAGGTCAAAGTACCAGAGTGAACTTGATATAATAAAGCAGAAAAGGCAGGCAAAGGTGGCCAAAGATACGACAGATGCAAACAAGGCAGTAACCAAGGCTTCTAGGACAAGACTCCAGACCGACATAGATGCAGCAAGAACACTTGTAAATGCGCTACCTGACGGAAACAACAAGGCACAGTTATCCAAGCAGCTTGACTTGATTCAGAAATATGTAAAAAAGTAAAAATAAATATAAAAATAAGGAATTGCTTAGAAGAGAGGAGTTCCTTATTTTTGTGTTTTAGAATACCACATATTAATAGTGAGAGATAATTTAGTTAACACCCTATAGGGTAACAATTAGTTTTGGCCACATGCCGACAAAAAAATGAAAGGTGGGAGGAAATGTGAAAATGCAGTAAATGATCAAAAATCTATGGCAACCTAATATCAAGTATAGTGGAAATACTACGAATAATATTACTAGAAATATTATATAGCTGAGGATAATTTATCCAAAATATTGTAAACTTTGTGTAAATAATTTAAACATATAAAAAAATGGAGATGAAATGATGAAATGAATATTAAAAATCTGTTTGCAAGTGTCGGACTTATATCACTGGTTGCACTTACTTCATTGGTTTCAACTTCAACAGTTCAAGCATCTGGTTCCATGAGAGTAAGCGGGCAGGATAGATATGAAACGGCTTCCCAGGTCGCTAAGTCAAACTGGACAAGCGGGAGTGAAAATGTGGTACTGGTATCAGGTGAAGGTTATGCAGATGCAATAAATGCTTCAGTATTGGCCAAAAAACTGGATGCACCAATACTCTTGACTGAATCATTTTCTCTTAGTCAAGATACGAAAAATGCACTTGATACGTTAAAGCCGAAGAATGTATATGTTATCGGTGGAACTGCATCAATATCAAGCTCAATTGAAAATGCATTGAAGTCAAATTACAATGTTGCGAGACTTAGTGGGAATGACAGATATGCTACAAACTTAGCAGTAGCAAACAAGCTGGTAGAACTGGGAGTAAGCAAAAATAATATAATAGCAGTAGCAGGAACCGGATTCTCAGATGCATTGTCTGTAGCACCGGTTGCAGCAGTTAAAGATGAAATATTATTGCTTACGAATAATGATGAGCTTTTAATGCAAAATACAATTAGTTTTGCAAAAGATTCAAATGTGACAGTAGTTGGTACCATCAATTCGATAAATCAAACAATATATGATGATATACAAGCAGATAAAAGAATAGATGGAGGATCAGACAGGTTCGCAACAAATATTGCTGTATTGAAGGCATTTGAGGGAGACTTTAAGGCTGGCAAGATCTATGTGGCAAATGCTACAGGAGAAGGATATGCAGATGCCTTGGTTGCTTCAGCATTAGCAGGTAAGTATTCAGTGCCATTGGTGCTTACGGATACCGAAGAATCCACTGCAACCAATAAAGCAGTAGACTATATCAAGACAAAAGTTACAAAAGATACTGACCTGCAGGTAGTTGGCGGCACTGGAGTTGTTCCACAATCTGTTGAAGATAAAATAAATAGTTTGCTTGAAAATAGTAATGATTCATCAAAAACCAGTGATAATGATGACAATGACTCGTCAAGCAGCAGTAGCAGTGATAAATCATCAGGTAAATTAACAGATGCAACTAATGCAGTTATAAAGGCAGAAAAAAGTAAACTGCAGGCAGATGTGAATAATGCAAAAGTATTGGTAGATGCTTTAGGAGACAGTTCAGATAAAACCTCCTTACTTAACAGATTACAAACTGTGCAGGATGAAATAAATCAAGCTAATGCAGGGAAAGAAGCATTGGATAAAGCCACTGCCGCAGTAACTAAAGCCGAAAGCTCAAAACTGCAGGCTGATGTAAGCAGTGCAAAAATATTAGTTGATGCTTTGGAAGATGGTTCAGACAAAACTTCTTTGATTGACAGGTTAAAAGTTGTTCAAAATGAAATAGATCAATTAACTTCTCAGGGGAAGGGACAGGAACTAAAAGATGCAATTTCAGCAGTGGCAAAGGCAGAAAGCAGTAAGCTTCAAGATGATGTAAATTTTGCCAAAACGTTGGTAGATGCCTTGTCTGATGAAGATACTAAGACTAGTCTTGAAAATAGACTAGAAATTGTACAAAATGAGATAAATCAAATTAATAATCAACAGCAGGCTCTAACAAAGGCTAATGATGCAATAAGTAAGGCAGAGAGCTCTAAGTCACAAGTAGATGTTGACTCAGCTAAAGCTCTGATAATGGCATTGCCAGATAGCACAGATAAGACAAGCTTGCAAAACAGGTTAAATGTAGTACAAAATGTAATAGATGCAACATCAGCAGTACAGGAAGCAGAACAGAATAACGGTAATTATGCCCCTTACAATACAGCAAAAAAACTAGTAGACGCATTGCCGGATAGTTTGGATAAAACAGCACTAGAAACACGTTTGTCTGACTTGAAGATACTTATAGATGCAGTTGATGCAGTATTTAATGCAGAGAGTTCTTCTACTACAGAAGACTATAATAAAGCTAAAGTATTAGTTGATGCACTACTTAGTAGTTCAGATAAAACATCTCTTGAAAATAGATTGAATACTGTAGATATAATAATAAAATCGAAAGAATATATTGCAACCGCTCAATCTACTTTAAAACAGGAAGATTTGGATAAAGCAGGAATGGAAGTAGCTAAGTTGCCAGAAGGTAGTATAAAAGATGGTTTATTGGAGCAGGTTAGAAAAATTCAAGACCAGATAAATGCACTCAGCGATTCTAAGAAACTTCAACAGGCAACAGACGCAGTTGCTAAAGCGGAAAATTCTAAGACCAAGGTAGATTACAATACAGCTAAAGGTTTAGTTGATGCCCTTTCAGATAGCGAAGATAAGACTGATTTATTAAACAGGCTGCAAGCTGTAAAAGATGAAATGGATCAGACCAATGCGAATAAAGAAGCATTGGACAATGCTACGGCAGCTGTTGCTAAAGCAGAAGATTCAAAATTGCAGGCAGATGTGGATAGTGCAAATGCATTGGTGGGTGCTCTATCAGACAGTACGGATAAGACATCTCTATTGGATAGGTTGGTAGTTGTACAAGAACAAATAGATATAGCAAACGGTGATATAAAAACTCCTAAGGAATTTTCTGGTGCAATAAAACAGGCTCTCGAAAATTTTAGCCTTTCTCTAAATATTAAATTTGAGAACTATTCATCTACAGAATATGATTTAGATACACTAATGAACGAAATATTTAAAGAAAATCCAGATCTTAATTTTAAGTATAAAGGTGCTTCACTTTCGGGAAACACATCAAATGCTCTATTAAGTTTCACTTACTATGATACACAGGCTAATCTTCTTAATAAGAGAAATCAAATAGTGGCAAAAGTAAATGAAATAGTTAGTTCTATAACTAATTCAACTATGACCGATTATCAAAAAGAGCTTGCCCTCCATGATTACCTAGTTAATAATTGCGAATATGATCCCAACGTTCCATCCGGAAATATTCCGCCTGTGGGAGATGATGACTATGATGCCTATGGCGTATTGATCAATAAGATTGCTGTTTGCCAAGGCTATGCAGATGCAATGTACAGATTGCTAAAAGCAGCTGGAATTGAAAGTTTGATGGTATCAGGAACTGCGACAAATGGAGTACAGACTGAAGGTCATGCGTGGAATATAGTAAAAATAGGAGGACAATATTATCAACTGGATTCTACATTTGATGATCCTTCTTATAAGGATGGGAGTAATCATCCGACACATGATTATTTCAATGTAACAGATGATTTTCTATCCCAGAATCATACGTGGGATAAAAGTCAATATCCTATATGTAACAGCACTGAGTATGCATATCAAGAATAAGCAAAATAAAATAGTTTGTAAGAAACAGATAAGGTTTCCCGATTAGGAGCGGTCAGATAGGGATTTGTAATCCCTGAAAAATTCGGCATAGTCGTTGATTTGCGGCTATGCCGTTTTTTCGTTTATTTTGGTAAGTCGATAGCACCAATGCAGTTATAGAAAATTTGAATTCGCTGGGTTCTGCGGCCATCTACCTTTTCAGCCTTGAATACTATAATTTTGTCAATGAACTCTCGGATAATCTCTGCATCTAATTCTGTAATTTCTGTGTACTTTTTAACCAGTGCCAAAAAGCGGTCGGTATTGAGGGACTGTTCATTTGCTGTATCAATAGTACGCTTTAATTTGGTTATCCTTTCTTCCAGTGTCTTCTGCTCGGCTTCATATTCAGCCGACATCTTGTAAAAACGCTCTTCGGGAATTTTACCCATCACATTATCCTCATATAGCTTTCGAATGATTTTGTCTATGTCAGCAATACGAGTCTGTGCTTGTTCATACTCCTTTTGACTTTGGCGGAGTTCTTTGGCAAGTTCCTTTTCTGAATTATTCATAACTATACGGATGAATTCCTGTTCATGGTCTTTGGCAAAGGAGGTTACACGCCTTAAGTCTTCTAGCAAAAGCTGTTCCACTACAACATTGCGTATCTGATGTGAACTGCACATACCCTTTTTCTTGCGGTAAGTAGCACAAACGAAGTATTCCTTATCGTGTGTCCATCCCTTGCCTCTAACCTGATACAGCTTTGCTCCACAGTCGGCACAAAACATCATACCAGAGAGCATTCCCATTTCACCTAATCGTGATGGTCTTCGCTTGCCATCTCTGATTTTCTGCACTGTTTCCCAAGTACCCTCATCAATAATTGCTTCATGGGTATTTTTGAAAACCAGCCAATCTTCTGGATTGTTCAATATCTTGACTTTGCTCTTATATGACTTTTTAGAAGTCTTGAAATTTACCGTGTGACCTAGATATTCCATTTTAGCCAAAATATCTGCTACGGTACGAGCCGACCAAGCATATGGGTTTTCAGGTGGTCTTGCTGGAGTGTTAATACCCATTTTGCGAAGATGAACCGTAGGTGTATCAATGCACCGCTTTTCAAGTTGCTTTGCTATCTGCGTGGGTCCAAAACCGGCCATGCATAGTCGAAAAATATCTCTGACCACCTCGGCGGCTTTCTCATCTATAATCCAGTGCAACTTGTCTTCAGGGTCTTTAATATAACCGTAAGGCGGATTGGTGCAGAGCGGCTTACCAGATTGTCCCTTGGATTTGAACACAGTACGGATTTTCTTGCTAGTATCCTTAGCGTACCATTCATTAATAATGTTAAGAAACGGTGTAAAGTCACTGTCTGTTTGGTTAGCACTATCAATACCGTTGTTAATAGCAATGAATCGTACATCTGCTTCAGGAAACATAATCTCTGTGTAATAGCCTACTTTGAGGTAATCCCTGCCGAATCTGGACATATCCTTGATAATAATCGTTCCAATTCTACCGGACTCTACATCAGCAATCATGCGGTTAAAGTCTGGTCTATCAAAAGTTGTACCGCTGACCCCATCATCCACATAAAATTCGATGTTGCGAAAACCGTTGTCCTCAGCATACTTTTTTAGAATTGTCTTCTGGTTTACTATACTATTACTGTCTCCTGCAAGCTCATCATCACGTGAAAGCCTGCAGTACAAAGCAGTAATTTTCGCTTCTTCAAATGCTAATGTTGATTTACGTATAGTGCTAAATGTTGACTGTCTATTCATTTTTCTCCTCCATTTCCGACAGTCTTCAAGCGGTTTAGCACTATGTATATTACCGTACTACCTTGAAGAAGTCGAGTTGATTTCCGTGGGTTTATATGAACTATCAGATAACTTTGAAAGGCTTTTTGCGTTGACTGTGATCAGTCGTTTCAGCTTGGAATATGCACTTTCCTTTGCTGAAACACTTATTCGTGATTCCACCACATAGACCGTACCTCCAATATCGGATTTGGTTGTGCGACTGTTAATTTGGTTTTCCATATCGTGACCTCCTGTCCGATGTTTTGAAGGACTGGCACTGAGCTGAATTGATGACTCAGTGCCTAATCCATTATTTAAGCTTTTATTTGTAATATTTTCAGAGCATCCGGTTGAATTAGCTTCCCATCCAATCTCTCGTAAGCAGAAAAGCCAATTTGCCCCTGCAATGCATATAACTCACTTAATTTTTTTATCGTTATTGGTTGACGTTCAATCAGCCAGTAGTATGATAAATCTCCAAATACAAGGCTTTTTGCTCCTGCTGATACTGTAGGCATATATGGAGAGGTAACTACAGGCTTTCCGAAGATGGTGTTATCTGAAGAATTCCACAGATAACTGCCGCTTGTATCTTTAAGGGTTCTAAGAAGCATGGCTGTATTATCGTGCATGATAAACACAGCGTTATTTCGGTATTCATCTTTTAATGAAAAATACAGAGAGATGATCTCATCAAAAGAGATGGTACTATTGTCTGCTGTAGTTACATCTGCATCTGCTGTAAGGATACCTGTTGGCTGAGCTGTGCCATTTCCATTAAGCAATGCATTTTCCTCAGCCTTGCCAAAACGCTTCGCAAAATCACCCATCAGATATTTTTCAAGATTAAAGTTCATATCGGTGACGAATGAGCGGTTTAGCTTGATAAGAGATGCCAGCTTGTATGATTTCACCAGAAACTGTGTAAATGTATCGGCACTTTCGGGGATTGGATCTCCGTCTTCAACCCAATCTGCTGTACCCGTTGAGGATACCGCTTGAATTTTACCTTCTGCAGAAGATAGATTGATAACAGTAGCAAATCTGCGGAATATATTCTCCTTGGATAGAGCAGTGTTAAATCCTTCTCGGAACTCGTCTGGTGCGACATAGGCTCCTGCATTATCAAAGCCCTCGCTTAGATTTTGATTATTTTCTTCTTTTCCTTTCATAACATTCCAAAACGCTCTATTATAAGTTGTTGATGTTGCCATAATCCTTTACCTCCTAAATTAAAATGGATTGTGGGGTATATACCCCGTTTGAAACCGCGTTTTTTTATGCGTTGCCCCACGCCCGTTGTCCAGATGAAAAGGTGTGGAGATTTGAACTCCCCTAGGGGGTAGGTATTAACACATGGAGTTGTATCCAGTGGTTTAGTGGTTTTAAGCTTTGTAGCAAGATGTAGCAGGTAAAAACTAAACTCTCTATACGAGAGCGATTTTTTATATAACCTGTTTTTCTTGCTACAAGCTGCTACACTGTGTTTAAATAAGAAAAAACTCTTCTTCTGTCAGCTTATATCCGATAAGCATTGTGGTCATCCCACCACCAGAACGTGGTCGTTTCCGTTCTACACGGGCGATAGCTGTTAATGCTTGTTTGAAGTTTCTTGCATTCTCCGAATAACATCCATTGGCACTGCACCAACGCTGATACCGGGCATACACTTCGGATGTCCGCACCTCACTATTAGGACTTTCCTCCAAGGCATCCTCGAAAAATAATGCTATTTTGTCGCTGTCACGTTTATAAGCCTCCGTTGCTGTCTTAACGGAATCAGGTAAAGTCAAGCCCTCCTTCTTTAACAGCTGGTAGCCTTCAATTAGCCAGTTGAGGATAGCACTCTGATTCTTCGCTTTGGCGAATTCACGTTTTAAGTTTTTATCCTGCTCGCTTTCATCGAAGTGTCGTTCAAAAGGGATAATCACCACTCTGCCACTGGAAAACAGCGTCATATCCGTAATAACGGGCAGATAATTGGTGTTGATATACAGCTTAAACTTTGGTGAAAAGTCAAAAGAATTCTCATGTAGAAACCTTGCGTTGATGGTGTCACCACCCGTCATGCTTTTTACCTGTGCAGCATTTAAGACAAGTCCTCTGCTAGGTTCGGAGATATTCACAAAGCGTACTCCTGCAAGCCGGGCAATATCTTCACTTGGACTTGAACTGTTATTGTTCTTTTTCAGACTGATAGTCTCCGGCCTTGCGGTACAGCCATAACTGCCTAATACCTTAAGAACGCTCTCACATAGCGTACCTTTACCATTTCGAGTTGTAGCACCATAGAGAACAAACAGGCATTCATACCGAGTGTCTCCGCTGATACTGTAGCCAAAGGCTTTTTGGAGGAATTTTGCCTTTTCCTCATCTCCGCTCATAATCTCATGAATGAATCTATTCCATCGCTCGCTTTTTGCTTCTGGATCATACTTAACACCAGATATCTTTGTAAGTCTGTCCTCGCTGTTGTGGGGACGAAAATCCATAGACATTAAAAACAAGGTTCCATTGGCACAGTTGAGCATAAGCGGGTCTTGGTCAAATTCAGCCATTGATATGGGATATACGCTCTGTGCATCCTTAAGTACCGTTTCTCGGTATCTTCTTGACTGCCACTTTCGGCAATAGTCAATGTATGCCTTTCTTTGATGTTCATCCTGAATAGTTAAAGCATAGGTTAGCAGTTGGTTAGCCAATGATTTACACATTTCCATTACTTTTAGATTACCGACATCAGGAATCCAAATGCCATTCTCATAGCAAAACCACATCTTCCTTTCGGGAACATAGCGGGCAAAAGATTTATAATAATCAGCAAACAGCCTGCTTGCCCCAATATCCGTCCAAGGGTAGCGATCGTTACTCTCAGGCTTAAAGCCAGTAAGAGAACATTCACCAAAACCCTCTGTAGCTGATGAACGCTTGCCACCTGGTTTGTATATTTCGGTAACATTTGCGATTGCTTTTTCTATGGTTATCATTCCATAAGTACTGCCAGACTGTGGTCTATTCCATTTATCTCGCATTAGGCCGCTCTGCCGGAAAAGTCTGTCCATCTGTCCAATATCCCTGCCACACCAAAATGCCAGCATACCGCAAAGTGCCAAATCAGCTTCACTGGCAGAAGCATAGCCTGATGTATCACCCTGCCATAATGCTTTGAACCTTCCTCCGTTTACCGATTTTAAAGCCTTCTCAATAACAGACTTGTCAGACAGATAGGATTGACTTTCTGTATCCAGAAGTTGTCTCACAGGGGCAGGACGTAGCATATACTTGTCCAGTATCATCTGTAGTTCATTCGATTTCTCCGGTATATCACCATCTGCAAATACATTGCCGGTTACGGTAACAAAGCGGTTTGTTGCTCCAGCCACATAGACCTCAACTCCCAGCTTTTTGTTGTTGATATAATATTTTGTTTTGTCAAAACCATAGCCGGTGGCCTTAAAGAAAATATGAAGCCCTTTTCCAGATGGACTGTGTTCCATATAACAACCACTAAAAGCGTCTACAACACTTTGGGAAATAGGCTTAAGCTTACCGCTGCTATCAAAGCAATCATCTAAGTCGATAACACATATGTCATTACCCACCAAAAATCCGATACCGTCATAATCACTTATAGCAGCTACCGCCGAACTAAAATCTTTAAATGTATCACGTTTATTTGGTTTTGCCCTTTTTCTCGTTACTGGGTTATAGGGAACTTTGGTTTTTCTGCCACTTCGCTCTTCATATTTCCAACAGCAAAACTGTGGCTTATCTTTAAGCATCTGCGGCAAGTTATCATATTGTGTTTTCAGTTATTTCACCTCCTTGCCTTTTATAAATGACCCGAAACGCTACTGTTCCAGAGGGTTTGCCTTGTTTGACACAACCTCGTTATCTTACAAGGATTACGCTCGGAATTATCGTCATGGCATATTCTGCTTGAAGTATCTCTTGCATTTCGGGGTATTCAGTTGTCAAGGAACAGTGAGAGAAAAACTATGCTTTCATTGGGGGATTATTTTTCCTCTCACCTTATAGCCTTGGTAGAACACATTAGTTGAGGATTTTAGAAAAATATCTTTCTTCCTCATTCATAAGCGAAGAATTTTATTGATTCGAACCCCTAAAATAAAAAAACAGCCTGTCTTTTTTCTAAGGTAAAGACGGCTGTAATGCTTATGCTTTTGCTCAAATTTGAGCGGAAGTGATATTTAGTTTAAGAAGGATTAATGTTATAACTTTGCCTTTGGTTTTACAAATAGACTTACAGACTTTTTTGTCTAAAAGTCTTGATTTAAGCACCTTTAATTTCATGCGTAAATAGAAAATTGTGATTGAAATAGACGAAAAATAATGTGAGATTAAAAATTTATACTGTTTATAGCGTGTTTTTGTGATATAATTATTAATATTTGTAGGAGGTGCAAAAAATGGCAATACATTATAACAAGCTATGGAAGCTGCTAATTGATAAGAATATGAAAAAGAAAGATTTGCAACACCTTTCCGGTGTTAGCTCGGCAACTATCACAAAGCTTGGCAGAAACGAAAATGTAAATACAGAAATACTTCAAAAAATATGCACAGCTTTAGAATGTGATATTTGTGATATTTTAGAGTTTGTACCTGATAAAATTGAGAAAGGCAAGGTGAATGATAACAATGATTAAGGATATTATGAATGCCAATGATAGTGCAACACCGAACAGTCGAGAAATGGCTGTATTAAAAGAAAATTTCCCCTCATGTTTTAAGACAGATGGGTCCTTTGATATTGAGCGGTTTAAGGAATTTTTAAGTGATAAGATTGCTGTAACGGGAGAGGGTTATGAACTCAAGTTTTTAGGAAAAAATTATGCCCGATTGCTGGCTTCTATTGATACTACAACTGTTGTCGTACCAGACGAGGAACATAACTCAAAACCAGAAAATATGAACAGTGAAAATATCTACATAAGTGGCGACAACCTTGATGGATTAAAGCATCTCTTGAAGTCTTATTCAAATCAAGTTAAATGTATCTATATTGATCCTCCTTATAACACTGGAACAGATGGATTTGTATATAATGACCAGTTCAATTTTACTGTGGAAGAACTTTCGGAAAAATTAAGTATTAGCGAAGAACAGGCACAACGCATTTTAGACTTAACAAAGCGTGGTTCGGCTTCTCATTCAGCTTGGCTTATGTTTATGTATCCTAGGTTACAACTTGCTCGAGATTTATTAAGCAAAGATGGAGTCATCTTTATTTCAATAGGAAATGATGAAATGTCAAACTTACGAATTATTTGTGATGATATTTTTGGTGAAGAAAACTTTATAGGAAATATTTCACGAGTTATGAAGTCAGGTGGAGGGAAAGGGCAATTTTTTTCTCCGAATATTGATTATATATTGACCTATGCAAGGAATATTACAGTTACACCAAAGTTCAGAGTACCCGTATCACAAAAAACATTAAATAATTATTACAAAAATGTCGAGTCAGAAGGCGAAAGAAAAGGTGAGAGATATGGAGAGGAGCGTATATTCGTATCTGGACTAGATGTTCGTCCGAATCAACGTTACTGGATTGCTTGCCCTGATGGTAGCTTTGTTATCCCAGAGGGTAGTACATTCCCAAATAAAATTGCAGAAGGTGAGCAAGTTACCCCAGTAGAGGGTGATGGCTGTTGGAAATGGACATATGATACATACAAACGTGAAAAAGAAAAAGGAAATATTGTTTTTAAGGTTACAACTACATCTCCGTTGATAGATGAAAATGGTAATAGATCTAAATATAATTTGTATAATAAAGTCTGGCTAAGTGAGAAAGAGGGTAGTGTTCCGGGTGATATAATAACACAATTTGAGAATCGTCTTAGTTCTGCAGAAATGAAGAAGCTAAATATACCATTTGACTTTGCAAAACCAAGCGCATTAATATCGTATTTGCTTGAGCTATGTCAAAGAAAGAGCGAAGAAAGCTATTATATATTAGATTTCTTTTCTGGATCAGGGACTACCGCGGACTCAATTATGCGTCTGAATGCAGAGGATAATGGTAAACGTAGATTTATTTTGATTCAGTTACCTGAAAAAGTTAAAGAAGGAAGCGAGGCAGAAAAAGTTGGCTTTAACACCATAGATCAAATTGGTATAGAACGCATTATCAGGGCAGCAAAAAAGATAAAGGAAGAATTTCCAGACACAACATCAGACCTTGGCTTTAAGCACTATACATTGGTTGAACCTGAGCAAAACACTCTAGACAAGCTTGAAAAGTTTGACCCTACTGAAAATAAATTATTTGCTGATAAAGACATTCTTAGTAAATTTGGAAAATATACCGTCCTTGCAACGTGGCTTGTTAGAGATGGATATGGACTTACAGCAGATGCTGAGGAGTTAAATTTTGCTGGATACAATGGCTATTATATAGGAAAACATCTTTACCTAATTGACCCGGAATTGTCTAATAAGGCGATTGAAGCCATTGTAGTAAAATATGAAACTGACGGCAGCTTTAATCCTGAGAACGTGGTGTTATTTGGTTATAGTTTTACATGGACGGAAATGGAAGCTTTAAAAATTAATTTGAAACGGTTGAAGGATACAGAGAAAAACTTGCGTATCAACTTCGATATCCGTTATTGATTGGAGGGTATGTTATGGAACTTATCCTACAACGAGGATTACCACACCAACAAAAAGCTGTAGATGCAATAAGTGCTGCTTTGAATGGGGTACAGATAACTTCTCCTGTACAATTTTATGAAAATCCAAGCATTTCTCTTTCTGATCCTAAACTAGCTGCAAATATTAGAGAAATTCAAAAAAATATACCTTCAGAATATCGAAGCAGTATGCCTATTGATGACTGCTTGAATATTGATATTAAAATGGAAACCGGTACAGGAAAGACTTACGTTTATACTCATACTATATATGAGCTTCATAAACGTTACGGACTTAATAAGTTTATTATCGCTGTACCTTCACTTGCGATTAAAGCAGGAACTGCACAGTTTTTGCGTGATGAATATGTAAAGCGACATTTTTCCGATGTTTGTGGCTATGGTACAGAGATTGAGGTTGGAGTACTAGAAGCACCAAAAAACAAGAAAAAGGGTCGCTCCTATTTCCCGAGTGTTGTGAGCGACTTTGTAAAAGGTTCTTGCCAGAACACGAAGAAGATTTATGTATTATTAGTTAATATGCAACTACTTGTTGTCCGATCAAATGGTATGCTTAGCCGTGACGACTATGATTATGGAGTAGAAGGTTTTTATAGACCACTTGATGCTATTCGTGCAACAAACCCTGTTGTTATTATTGATGAGCCACATAGATTTTCTCGTGACCAGAAGGCATTTAAGGTTATCGTTGATGAAATAAAACCACAGTGTATTATACGCTTTGGTGCTACCTTCCCTGAAACTACAAGTGGACGTGGAAAAAACAAAATAACCGTAAAAGACTACCAAAACCTGCTCTATGATTTAAATGCCTGTGAATCTTTTAATCAAAATTTGATAAAGGGAGTAACGAAGGAGCATTTTGAACCGGTATCCAAGCGTGAAGAAAAGGTGAAAATCACTTCCATCACAAGCAAGGATTCTGTTACCTTTCAGTATAAAAAGCGTGATGAATCGACTAAAACATTTACTCTTAAAACTGGAGATTCACTATCTATCATTAATGAAGCTTTTGAGGGAATTACGGTTCATGCTATTGGTAAATCAACAGTTGAGTTTTCTAATGGTATTCAAAAGTCAACTGGTGAGGAATTGGATGTGGATATCTATATGACCTCTTATCAAGAGCAGATGATGCGTCTTGCCCTTGAGCGTCATTTTGAAACAGAAAAAACAAACTTCTGTGGTCGCAATTTCAAGATCAAGACATTGGCATTATTTTTTATCGATGATATATCATCATATCGACCAAACGAGGAAGGTAAAACCCCTTATCTATTGCAAGCTTTTGAGAGATTGCTTAAGGAACGGATAGAATCGGTGCTATCTACCCTCAGTGAGCATGATACAGAATATCGGGCATATCTGGAAGCAAGTCTTGCAGATATTTCTGCTTGCCATGCAGGCTATTTTTCACAGGACAATAGCGATTCGGATGAAGATATAGCAAAAGAAGTAGAAACCATCCTTCATGGAAAAAAACATCTTCTCTCTTTCAAGAATAAAGACGGTAGCTATAACACTTTACGTTTTCTATTTTCAAAATGGACACTTAAAGAGGGCTGGGATAACCCTAATGTATTTACGATAGCTAAACTTCGTTCTAGCGGAAGTGAAAATAGTAAACTGCAAGAGGTTGGACGAGGTTTACGTCTACCTGTAGATGAGAATGGTAATAGAATCTCCAATGAAGAATTCCAGCTTAATTATATTGTTGACTTCACAGAGGCAGACTTTGCTAAACGATTAATAGACCAAATAAACGGAGAAATTCCACAAGCTTCTTCTATTAGCGAAGAAAGATTGGAACAAGTGGCCAAGAAGCTTGGCATGACTTCAGATGAACTTTTTGATGCACTATATGATAAACATTACATAGACAGGCGATTAAATATAAAACCCGATACAAGGGAAGCTTTCTTTGCAGAATACCCGGACTTTGCTACAGGATTGTCTTCAGGTAAGGTAAAAGACCGAAATGTAGCAAAACCAAGACCTGTAAAAATCCGCAAAGCTGTTTACAGTGAAATACGCGAATTATGGGAAGCAATCAATCAACGATACCTACTTTTCTATGATGATGATCTGGATGCTGATATGGCTAAAGTTGTTTTATCTTTGCTGGAAAAACCCGGTGTTTTTACAGACATTGTCATGACTAGCTCCAGAGATATCGTTAAGAGCGATGGCTCACAGATGATGATTGTTTCAGATACAGGCGCTCAATATATAGTATCCAAACCTATTCCCTACAATGAATTTCTTAAGAGGATCACAAATGCTACAAACATTCCAATTAAAATATTGCATGAAGCATTGTGTGAGTATGTTAAGAGGAATGGAACTATTAATCCAGAACATATTAATGAAAATTCTGTCAGCATGTTTATCCAACAATTTCATGACTGGAGAAGCAATAATTTGCAAGGTCGATTCCATTATGCAAAAAGCAATACACCTGTTGGTGCAACAGCACTCACCTATTCAGACGGTTCTCCACGTGAAGATATCGCACAGGGACGTATCGGCACAAAGATAGCTCCGGGAACACCAAGCGAGAAGTATTTATATGATGCTTTCGCTTATGACTCACCGTTGGAACAAAAAAATATTATGTCGGACATCGAAGAAGTCATTGTATATGGAAAAATTCCACGTAGCAGCATTGCCATACCAACTATTACCGGTGGAATGTACAGTCCAGACTTCATGTATGTTGTAAGAAAGGCTTCCGGTGAGAAAGAGCTTAACATTGTAGTCGAAACAAAAGACGTAGAAAATAAATCCGACTTACGTGGTACAGAAAAAGCAAAAATTGATTGTGCTCGTGTTTTCTTTGATATGCTCTCGAAAGATGGGTACACTGTTTATTTCCGTGATCAGTTAAACAACAAACAGATGGCTCAGATTATTAAAGAAGTATTGGCAGAGTGATTTAATTTAGGGGGATGAAAGGTTGAGGTTAGAAGCATTTTTAATTAAACATTATCGGTCGATAGAAAGAGTGGCTCTTAAACTTCCTCCAAATAAGCCACTTGTCCTATTCGGACCGAATAACGCAGGAAAATCTAATATATTATCAGCTATAAATAGAATACTTGGTGAAAGATATCCAACTTATATTGAGATGTTGGAAAGTGATTACTTTAAACGTAATCAAAATGAATATCCTACCGCACATATTACCGCTAAATTTACTAAGCCTTTATATTATGATAATAAAGGAAATGGATATGACGTTATAGCTGTAAGTTATGGTTATAATGGACAGGCTAATAATAATCTTTTGCACGATGGCAGTGGAAATAAAATATATCCCACAAACGAACAGCGTTCTGCCTGTCAGTCCTATTTGATTGATGCTGAAAGAAATATCCAGAGTGCTTTTAATTATAGTAGTAGCTACTCTCTGTTAAGTAAGTTTTCAAAGAAGATACATGAAGCCTTAAGTACAGAGCATAAAGATGAATTATCACAAGCCTTTAATCAAATTACAGCATCCTTTGAACAGACTGATGAATTCTCTGGTTTTTTTAATCGATTTTCTGAAGCTCTAAAGGGGGCAGTAAAAGGGTTTGTTCACTCGTTGGCTGTGGATTTTTCAGCCTATGATCCAAACAATTATGCAAAGTCACTTCGGATCTATGCAAAAGAGGGAGATAATATTCGTGGATTTGAAGAATTCGGCACTGGTGAACAGCAAGTCTTATTAATGGCTTTTGTTAAAGCATATATGGAAGTATTCACTGGTGAAAACTTTGTGTTGATTATTGAAGAACCAGAAGCCCATCTCCATCCCTTAGCTCAAAGATGGTTAAAGGAATATGTTGTAGATATGTGTTCATGTGGCATTCAAGTAATCATTTCAACACATTCCGCAGAATTCATAGATGCAGAATACTTAGATGGACTTGTACGAGTACATAAAGAAGGTGGAGTTACTAAAGCAATACAACTATCCGCTCAACAACTTTGCGATTTTTGTATAGGGTCAGGTGTTCCAGAGAATTGTGTGTCACCAGAAAACATAATTGATTTTTACTCAACAAAACTATTTTCAGACCAGTTAAAAGGAATGTTTGCAGAAACAATCATATTAGTGGAGGGAGCTACTGAATATTTTGCTCTGCCAGTATATTTAAAACGTAGTGGGTATTCTTTAGCTGAACATGGAACCGAAATTGTTAATTGTCGTGGTAAGGAGGCAATCCCTTTGTACTGGAGGTTATTTAAAGCATACGGTTACAATTGTTATGCCATATTTGATTGTGACAGGAATGCATCAAAGACTAGGGATGTGTTTAATGGCATCTTTTGCGAAGAAGAATGGGATACAGAAACTGAAAATTGTATTGTTAGAGCCGATTATGCATACTTCGGTAAAGACTTTGAATCCTATTTGCGTACAGCAATAGATGACTATACTTCAATGGAACAAACCATTTCTGAAAAATATCATATTTCTTCAAAACCAGGAAAAGCTAAAGCTATAGCACAACATATAGAGGAAATTCCTCATTTTATTAAGGATATTGCAGATAAACTATTAATTATAGAACTTTTGGGACAAAATTAGCTGAATGTAAAAAAAGACCACACAGGAGTAAAAAACTCTTATGTGGTCTTTTTTGCCCCGCTTGAAGCTGTTCATTTAAGTTTTTCTTCAATCCCTAAGTGAACGCTCCATTTGGGGGCCTTCTTTTTTTATCCCCGATTTTTACTGAGAAAAATATTAAATTTTAACCCAATTATAAGCAAGAAATCACCATAATTTCTTATCATCATATTCATTTATACTGAGTGTATACTAAATTTCTACAGAAAGGAGATAAGAGCTTTTGATATTAATAGCGACGGGAATAAATGATTTTGATGCTCAGATAAAAGAAGCAATTGATAGAGAAAATACTCATGGTACAAAAATTGTAGGGTATAGAGAATATCTTACAGGTGATAATGTCAGTGCTGATATTATAATTCTATCTAAAAGACTTCCTGGAGATATACCTGAAAGACAGCTGCTGTTTGAGCTTAAAAGAGGGAATAAAGCCCAAAGAATCATTTATCTTACCAATCAGGAGGATGTAAAAGGTATATCAGCATGTTTTGAGTTTGCCATATATGATTTTCTATTTGATCCAGTAACAGTAGATAATATATTGGACTGTATAAAAAACCCCAGGACATTTACAGATGTGAGTTCCATCTATTTGAATTTTCAAGAAAAAATAGCCAAACATCCCGAAAATGATATTGATAAACCTCTTGTTGATACCAAAAAAAATACCAAAGTAGAAAAACCTATAAGGACAAAAGAAAAAATAAAAGAGGTTGAAAAAATAAAGGTAATCGAGAAAAAAGTGGTAGAAACAAGATTATACAAGCAAAATGTCATATCATTTTATTCTGCCGACAATAATATTCTTGCCAGCTTTGTTCTGGCTAATTCGGCTGTAGCTTTCAGCAGAAAATCCGAAAACAGGATACTTGTTATAGATAATAATACTGTACCCTGCCTTGATCATATGTTTGGAGTAAACAAAGAAATTATGGTAAAGGACAATTTTAATTCTAATTCAATTGATACAGGACTTTCAGCCTGCTATACATCCATAGAAAACTTTACTTTCAATGCGGAATTACTTAAAAAATTTGTTATACCGATCAAATACAGTAAAATAGACGTTCTGACAGGTATATATAACGATAGTGTTTTAAAACAGATGGAAGGCAAGCATTACAAAAGCATTATTAATACGGCCAGGGAAATATATGATGTGATCCTAATATCGGTCAACCCTTTCAAGGCAGCGGCAGGAACAATATATTCCCTGCTAAACAGCGACAAAATAGTGACCGTGGTGGAAGCAAATTATCTTTCGGCAAGAAATACGGTTAGTGCCCTTAAAACTCTTGAAGGTACTGGAATTTATAAGAATAAATTTGGAATAGTAGTTGTGGAAGCTAATGGAGCCCTGAATATTGGAGTCATGGATAAGATTTTCGAGAGTTATAAAGTTATATCTCGGATACCATTAAGTAAAAATTACAACAAGTCCATAAATACTAAAAAACCTTTGATTGGTTCACTGTATTCTTCAAGAACTGATAAAAATTCCTATGGCAGAATAGTTACTTTTATAGGTCTTTCAAATTCAATTGTGGTAAAGAACAAAACTGAAAATAAAGAGTATGAAAATGATAAAAAAACGAATGTATCTCCCACAAAAGGCATCGGTTTCTGGCTCCTAGGGGATATGAAGAAATTAGCGAGAAGGGGAAGGAGGTAATATACTTTGCCTTTAATAGTAGATTTGGATGATCTTAACTATTTACACCAGGTTTCAAATATGCCGAAGAAAAATTTAAATGAGACTATAGATAATATAGTAGACTATCTTGTTAAAAACTGTGCACTTCTTATAAATGACATAGAAAAAAATAAGAAACCTGTAACCTTAATAAATGATGAAATCCTAAAATATATAAAAAGCAATAAAATTTCAGTAGTATCCCAAAACAATCTTAATATGCTGCTGACATCCATAAACAATTATATCTGGGGATATGGTCCAATTCAATCATTTATCAACGATAAAGATATTTCAGATGTTTATATTTTTAACAAAAATTGTGTGGCCATAAAAAAATATGGGAAACTGCAATTTACAGATATAAAGTTTCCAACTGACAAGTCACTTCTGAATTTCTGCTATAACCTCGCCATAAAAAATGGGGGAAGCCTTTCAGATATAAATGCAAAACAAATTTTATCCGATTCAAAATCACAGAAAGATGCAATCCTTAGAATTGACATAGTTATAGATCCAATTACTTATACAGGCTCGCAGGTTGAAATAAGGAGACTTCCGAAAAAGAAAAAGTCATTTAATGATCTTATAAAAGAGGGAATGCTAAATGCAGAGATACAGAAATATTTAATAACTGCTGTTAAATCGGGACTTAATATAGTTTGGACAGGCCGTGGCGGTAGCGGTAAAACCACACTTATAAATGCATGTCTCGATTATGTTCCGAAACAGGATGTACAGCTTATAATGCAGGAATCCGAGGAACTTTTTACCTCACATAAGGCTACCTTCATGCAAAAAGTTAAAAAGAAACAGGGTGAAAGTGATGTGGAATATACCCTAAAGGATCTCACTATAAATGCACTTCTCATGAGCCTTGACAGGATGGTAATAGGCGAGATCAAAGATGAGGAAGCCATGGAATTTTTTAATGCCGTATACAGCGGCCACATAGGCTGGACCAGTGTCCATTCCCCATCGTCTGAAGAGTGTATGAATAAAATCGTACACCTCATGAAGTATTCAAAGACCGACCTTCCCAGAGAAGATCTTATGGAAATGCTCACGGAGATAGATCTCATCATATATATGGAAGACTACAAATGCTGTGAACTGACTGAAGTTGCAGGGTGGAACGAAGCTAAAAAGAAGCCTCTATTCAACCCGGTTTTCAAATATACCGTAAAAGATAAATCTGATGGCAGCTACAGGGGCGAATTCATAAGGATTGGCGACAGTTGTGAAAAAGTAATAAAAAAAGTAAAAAAAGCCGTTGTTTCAGGAAGACTGAAGGGAGATGGTCACATTGTATAACTGGCTTATTGTTATACTTGAAATTGTAACGATGGTTTTACTGTATAACCTCATTTATATTACTATTTCACATGTCAGAGATGTTAAATTCAGAAAAAAAGTAGAAAATGGATTAAACAGACTTAATTCCAGTGACCTTAGAAAAGACATCCAATATGTATCCAAGAAGAAAAGGCCCCGATACTTACAGGACTTGTCACTATTAATACAGCAGTCAGGATTAAACATCAAGTACAAATTTATAACTCCGGTTTTCGTGATAGTCATATCTTGTGCCATATCAATAATATTTTTCATATTGTCTCAGAAATTTATAAATATACTGGTACCTTCAATTTTCATGGCGCTGATAGGATATAAAGTGCCTTCTGTTTTACTCAATATACTGGTGGGAATAAACTCAAATAAAATAACAAAGAGGATTATAGATTTTATAAACCTTCTTAAAAATTTCTGCATGGTGAAAAATAATATTTCATATGCTATTGCTTCAACAGGAAAGTATATGAAGGAGCCTCTGCAAAGTATATGTGAAAGTTTTAAATATGAGGTCAAGCATGGAATTCCACCTTATACAGCACTTGAAAATATAAAATATAGAGTTGATAGTAATCAATACAGCCTTCTTATAAAGAACCTGCAGATATGTTCAAAGCACTCGAACCAATATCTTGAAGTTCTTAAAAAATCAGAGAAACTTATGATGAGTTTCGCAAAAGAGCAGACTTTGAGAAAAAAAGAGATAAGTCGTGGTGTAATTGGCGTAGCCGCTCTGGTGGGGATGTCAGCTCTTATATTTTTAATGCTTATTTATATGAACCCAGGTTTAATCGAGCAGCTTCAGACTTCTACAATAGGACAAATTATTGTTTCAATCAATGTTTTTGCATATCTGGTAGGAATACTTGTAGTAGAAAAACTTGCCAGGTTTGATTTCTAGGAGGTGCTAATTTGCTTTTTATATTGAAATTGATTTTTTTGGTGGCTTTGTTTTTCATAATATATTTTGAAGCCGATTATCTGTATTTTAAAAACAATAAAAGTGTATTGGAGGCAAAAGGTGAATACAAGAAAAAGTATTACGCCTTCCAGGGGCTGAAGGCAGGCATTGAAAAAAATGAAAGGTTGAAGAACATTATTGAGAAGAAAGATGAAAAGCTTAAGAAAATGGGTAATCCCTTAAAAGTGAACGGATTTACTTATTATTTGTACAAGTTTGTAATTCTTATCCTGTTTACAATACTTCTCTTGATGAAGGACATGAATAGTTCACTGGTATTTGCACTAGTGCTTGCGGCCTTTCTTCCCGATTTTATGATCAATTCTGTGTACAAAAAAGAGAAGTTTCAGATACTTGGAGATTTGCCAAACATAAATGATGTTCTGAACATACAGTCAGGGGCGGCAGGAATGGATCTGGGAAGTGCACTTGTTGAAGTGTTTGATGTGGCGAAATGCAAAAGACTTAAAAATAAGCTCATAGAACTTTCCATTGAAATATCACTTACAAAAAATATACCAGACGCACTAGACAAGTTTGCAAAAAACTTTGATATAACTGAAATAGACAGCTTTGTACTGGCTCTAAAACAAGCCATCACGACAGGACGTTCCAAAGAACTGCTTGACAGCCAGAGTGAACTTTTGAAAGATGCTTCAATTGCCAGAATATCTGCTAAAACCAAAGAAATAAGCATGTGGGTCGGTTTGGTAGGAGGATTTATTTTTATAGGACTTGCCAGCATTATACTTTATAGCTTCGGGGTACAGATTTTCTCAAGCTTTAAAGATATATTTTAATGTAACTGGCAAGAAATCACCCACCTCTCTACATGTGGTGTGATGAATAATAGTCTTTTGGTTTGATTTATACTTATAATCATCCTACGACGGGAACCGCAGGAACTGCGGGATAGCATGAAAAATAAGAGAAACCGCTGTTAGTAAAGAAATATGCTAATAAGTATGCTCTTTTCCCATTAAGCTCTGACTTCAAGCGAAGCTAAGTTGGGGTAGTTCACAGATATATTTTAATAAAAATATTTTTTATTGAAAAAGGAGGAAATAATCGAATGATTATGCTAAAGGAATTGGTGAAAACACCACTAAGAAAAAGGAAGAAGGGTGATATAACTCATGTACTTGGAATTGTTGCTGTTACTGTTATTATGATTGCAATAGTTATGGCTGTCAAGGGACTTACATGGGCTGACTTGGTAACGCTTATAGATGATTTTGTAACCGGGCCATTATGGAAACATGTTACTGATCCATTCAACTAAATTTATGGAAGGGGGAAGATAAATGTTAAGAAAAGTATTCCCCAAAAGGAAAAAGGGATTTGTAGAAACTATGCTCGGTTCCCTGATAGCTATCTTTGTACTGCTGGTAGTAACATTTACAGCAATAGTCGATATCAAGCCTTTTTATATAAACCTGCAGCTTCACCAGGTGGACAGACAAGCATCCTTACGTATGGAAACAGATGGAGGGCTGACCGATGATACCAGGCAGTACATTGTTGATTCCCTGAGCAAAATGAATGGGTTTGATGCCAGTAAGTTGGAAATCAAGGCTTCAAATACGGCTGAAAACCATTCTCCTAATCCAACTGATGATACCAATTTTGCAAATTATGGTGAGCCTATAAGTCTCACTTTAACTTATAACTATACTCCCCGAAAGCATCATCTGGTAGGATGGACACAGGTAACTACAGAAAATGGCAATGTTATACCCATAACTGTTCACTGGGATACGACAAGTAAAAGAATAAGAACAATAACCCATTAAAAGGAGGGACTAAAAATAATGATAAAAATAGCCAAAAAAAAAGGATCTGTCCAATTAGTCCCTTTATTCTTTATATTACTTATGCTTGTAGGAATATTTTCCTTATTCTTATATGAAAATGTAATTGCAAATGACAAATATTCCAGATTCAAAAACCAGCTAGAAGCTTCAAACCTTGCTGTTGTTAGGAACATAAATCAAAGGCAGCTCAAAGAAACTGGTAAAATAACTTTTAAAGAAACAGATCTAGTTCCGGCTTTTAACACTTTTAAAGAATATCTAATTAAAAATTATAGCCTTGGTTCAAATCTAAATAGCCTTTCGGGAAATACATCGGTTATAGGAAAAGTTTCTATAAAGGATTTAAGAATATACAGTGTTCAAGATGGAAAACTTGAAGAATGGGATTATACAGATGGTATGTTTAACCATGTATCAAATCCTACAGGTAAAACTCCAAATGGTAAATCGGTGGAGCAGACCTCGATCTATTCAAAAATAAACTTAAACACATATACAGTACTTAGAGCTGAAAATTCAGGAACCAGCAATTTAAAAAGCTTGGATATAGAAGCATATGATGATTTTGTAATACCTAAAGAATAAGAAGATGGTTGTGTGATATTTACAATCATATGTGTTTTTTCATTGTTGAATTGTAAAAGGAAAGGATGTGTTTTACAGTTGAAAGACAAAAAAATAGTGGCAATAAGTATAATAGCTGCTGCAGTTATAGGGATCTCTATCTTTTATATTGAAAAGAAAGCCGTACAATATAAACCTACTACTAATGTTTATATAGCAACAAAGAAGATAAATGCAGGCAGTCCGCTTGACAAATCTAATTGTAAGGTCGAAGCCATACAGGTGTCCATGATATCAGCAGGAAGTAATCTAACTCCTAAAGATAATGCTTTAGATGGTAAAAAAATTGCAAAAGAAAATATATATAAAGGTGAAATAGTTAATAAAAACAGAGTCATAAATAAAGAAGATCCACAAGCAACAGCAATAACACTTAAAAAAGGTGAAGTTGAATTTTCAATCAATGCACAGCTGCTTGACAATTACGCTGGAACTTATAGGGAAGGTGATATGGTAACTATAATTTATACGCCAAATGCAACCAATAAAAATCCAAATCCCAAGTCAAAAGTTTTAATTCCCAAAATAAAGGTTTTAGGCGCAATAGATAGTCAAGGAAAGTTCTTAAAGCCGGGTGATAAGGATGCTCTTGCTGCAGGGCTTAGTTTTTCTGGGACTAATGAAGACATGAAAGCTGTTGCACAAGCTCAATCTTCAGGGATTTTTAAAATAGGAAGATTGAATCCCAATAACTAAAAAATTTTGTCATAAAGTTTGTAAAGGGGTGGTGCCGTGCGTGACAGGTAGAACTCATGCGGCAGTGGGAATTGCTTCTGCTGCCGTTTTAAGTTTAATCTTAAATGTAAAATGTAGTTATGTATTTTTTATCGGAGCCGCTATTGGCTCATTGACCCCGGATATAGATCTTAATAATAGTACAATCTCAAAATATTTAAATAAAGTAATTATAGCCATGTCTGTTATTTTATCTATTGTCCTATGTGTACACCTTAAACCTGGTATTTATAATCTACAAAATCATTTCATTTCTTCAGGCCTTTTTATAATTTCTATGGCGTCTTTAATTTCAAGACTTACCGGACATAGAATGTTCTCACATAGTTTACTTGGGTTTGGTGCATTTTCTTATGGAATATATATTTTGTACAGACCGATATTTGCAGGTTTTGTTGTTGGATATGCAAGTCATATTCTAATTGATCTTTTAAATTATCAAGGGGAAGCACTCGTCTTTCCATTCAAGGGAAGTTACTCATTTAGGTTATGCAAGGCAGGTGGAATCATGGATAAAAGTATGCTTGTTATAAGTATAGTTGTTCTTATTACTCTTATGGAGAAAGCAAAATGGTCTTTACAGTGGTGATAAATTACGGGAAATAAAAATTATAAGAGAAAGGGTGATTTACATGGTGGATCAGTTTTTACAGGATGTATATGCAAGCCGTCAGAGTAATAAAATCCTGACGGGAGAATTATCTGCTATTGAAATTATAAAGAAGAAAAAGGTTACAGAAGACGGTCAAAAGATAATAGAAATTCCATGTGGGATTGTCTTTTACGGAGATTTCAAAATTCTCATACCTTCCAGAGAAATGAAT
>NZ_FXYI02000011.1:0-37025 GCF_900184915.1 Clostridium sp. HV4-5-A1G
ATATATACATACATAGTATTTATAATAATGATTCTATATTTTTAGATAGTGGTTATAGTAAAATATATGATGAATTAAAGAAGTCCTGGAATGAAGGCAGATTGAAAGATCTGATGGAGTATTCTTTAGAAGAAGGTATAGAAACGGTGAATTGTTGTGAAAAGAATTATCCTTATAAGTTAAAAAATTATGATGACTCTCCGGCAATTTTGTTTTATAAGGGAGATATTGATATTTTAAACAATGTGAGTATAGCAATAGTAGGAGCCAGAGATTGTAGTTTATATGGAAAAAATGCAGCTCTATTGATAGGTAGAGAGATTTCTGCAAATAATTTAAATATAATAAGCGGCATGGCAAGGGGAATTGACAGCTGTGCCCATAGAGCTGCAATTGAAAATGACGGGTATACCTGTGCTGTACTTGGTTCAGGAATAGATGTGGTATATCCTAGAGAGAGCAGGGGATTATATGAGGATATTTTAAAAAAAGGATGTGTGATATCTGAATTTATTCCCAAGACAAAACCTTATCCTTACAATTTTCCGATGAGGAATAGAATTATAAGTGGTCTAAGTGATGTGGTAATTGTAATTGAAGCTGGGGATAAGAGCGGGGCCTTAATAACTGCCGGTTGTGCTTTGGAACAGGGGAAAGATGTTATGGCTGTACCTGGTTCTATATTTTCCCCTAAAAGTAAGGGCGCAAATAATCTTATAAGAGAAGGAGCCTATGTATTTACCTGTATGGAGGATTTGTTTCAAATGCTGCCTGTAGAGTATACGAAGGAGAAATGCGTAAAAGACCATAGGTTAAATGCTGAAGAGGAAAAAATATGTAAAATTATTGGTCATATTCCCATACATATAGATGAAATATGCAGGGTAACTGATATTGACATAAAACGATTATATGAGTTATTATTTGAATTGCAATTAAAAGGTGAAATAATATGTCTTCAGGGAAATTATTATGCAAAAATTGAAGACAATCAAGATATTATCAAGTGATAGTTAGGTTCAGGTGGGGTTTACACAAGGAATACTTTTATCTATCTGAACTTTACAGGAACTTATCCAAATGCGCAGCAGTGCTTATGTCCATAATTACAAAGAAGGAGTATTAGCAAGCGTTTGGGTAAAATAAGGTATGGTTAAATAAGGGGGTGTAGACTCTGAATTAAGATATTCAGAGTGCGATATGGGACAAAAATTGGTTATAGTTGAATCACCAGCTAAGGCTAAGACTATAGGAAAGTATTTAGGAAAAAATTATGTGGTTAAAGCTTCTATGGGTCATGTTAAGGATCTTCCCAAGAGCCAATTGGGAGTTGATATAGATAATGAATACAATCCTAAGTATATAACGATAAGGGGAAAAGGGGAGCTTTTAGATAAGCTTAAAAGAGAGGCAAAAAAAAGTGAAAAAATATATTTGGCGACAGACCCGGATAGAGAGGGAGAGGCAATCTCCTGGCATTTATCTCATGTGCTTAAATTAAATGAAAGTGAAAAATGTAGAATAGAGTTTCATGAGATCACCAAAAATGCTATAAAAAGTTCAATAAAATCTCCGAGGACTATAAATATAAATTTAGTTAATGCTCAGCAGGCCAGAAGAGTGTTAGATAGATTGGTTGGATATAAAATAAGTCCGATACTTTGGAAAAAAATTAAATGGGGATTGAGTGCAGGAAGGGTCCAGTCTGTAGCACTTAAAATGATATGTGAGAGAGAAAAAAGCATAATAGACTTTAAACCTCAGGAGTATTGGACTATAGAGTGTGAACTTCATAAAAAAACCTCAGTTAAGTGTTTTAATGTGAAATTAACTACCTTTGATAAAAAGAAAATTGAGATTAAAACAAAAGAGGAGACGGATAAAATTATAAAGGATCTAGAGAAAGGACAGTTTATTGTAAATTCAATAAAAACTACATGTAAGAATAAGATGCCCTTACCTCCTTTTACTACTAGTACATTACAGCAGGATGCTTATAAGAAATTAAACTTTTCAACTAAGAGAACTATGGCTGTAGCCCAACAGTTATATGAGGGTGTGGATATAAAGGGTTATGGAACTGTAGGCCTTATAACCTATATGAGGACAGATTCGGTAAGAATTTCTAGGGAAGCTCAAGAGATTTGCAGAGATTATGTGATAGATAAATTTGGGAAAGAATATATAGAGGAAAAACCTAGAAATTTCAAAAGCAAGAAAAAAAACATACAAGATGCCCATGAGGCAATAAGGCCTACCTACATGGAAATAGAGCCTGATAGGGCTAAAGAGAATTTAAAACCGGAACAGTATAAGCTCTATAAATTGATATGGAATAGATTTCTGGCAAGTCAAATGGCTTCTTCAAAAATTGATGTTACTTCTATAAATATAGTAAATAGTAGATATGGACTTAAAGTAAGCGGATCCAGTGTTAAATTTGATGGGTTTATGAAAGTCTATGAATATGCAACTGAAGATGAAAGGGCAAATAGAGCACTGCCGAAACTTGAAAAGGGAGAACTGCTTTTTAAGAAATCTATAGAGGGCAAACAGCATTTTACACAGCCTCCAGCTAGATTTTCAGAAGCTTCTCTTGTAAAGACGCTTGAGGAAAACGGAATAGGAAGGCCCAGTACCTATGCACCGATTCTGTCTACGCTTTTGGATAGAAAATATATACAGAGGGAAAAGAAAACACTAATTCCTACTGAATTAGGGAATATAGTAAATAATATATTAAGTGAATATTTTAAACAAATAGTGGATGTGGAATTTACTGCTGAAATGGAATCCAAGCTGGATTCTGTTGAAGAGGGAAAAGATAATTGGAGAAAGGTAGTTGATGAGTTCTATAAACCGTTGAAAAAATCTATTGAGGTAGCAGAAAAAGAGGTCTCTAAAATTACAATAGAAGATAAGGTAACGGATATAAAATGCGATAAGTGTGGAAGAAATATGGTGATAAAGCATGGAAGATTTGGAGATTTTTTAGCGTGTCCGGGCTATCCTGAGTGTAAAAATACAAAGCCAATAGTTGAGGAATTAGATGTTGAGTGTCCTAAATGCGGAGGAAAGATTTTAGTTAAAAGAAGCAGGAAGGGCAGAAAATTTTATGGATGCAGCAATTACCCCAAGTGTGATTTTGTAAGTTGGGCTGAACCTGTAAAGGAAAAGTGTCCTGTATGCGGAAGTTATATGGTAAAAAAGTACAGTAAAGTTAAAGGAAATTATTTGGAATGCTCTAATTCAGAATGTAAATACAGACAATATAATGTTGAGGAAGGTAAAGAGGAAGGCAAAGAAATAAAAAAAGTGGATAGGGTTTAAAGTAGTTAAGTGGTTTAAGATATGATATAGTTTAATTATATTAGAAGATATGGTTGAATTATAATAATTGTTATGTTATCATAATTAATGTGTAAAGAATAATTCTAAATATTTTAAAAAATCTAAAACATTTAGAATTATGTAGTCTAAAGCTCTAGATAAAGATCTTTTTCACGATAATATAAAAAATATGACAAAATTGGAATTACAGTATTTATATAGATAAAATAAAACTAGTAGATACAAGGAGGATTATAAATGACATCACTATTAAACAAAACAAGAAAATTGAATAAGATACTACAAAAATCAGGAACAGAACCAGTAGTTTTTGACGACATATGTAAATTATTAAGTGAAGTTTTAGGCTGTAATGTTTACATTATAAGTAGAAAAGGAAAAATATTGGGATATAATTTCCCAGATGGTTTTGAGTGTGATACTGTTAAGGAAAAGGTAATAAGCGAAATGAGATTCCCTGAGCATTATAACAATAAGTTGTTAAATGCCCGCGAAACTCTTCCTAATTTGTCCAATCATGGGATCTGTGTTTTTGAAGATGGAAGCCCTTGTAATCTGGACAATAAGATCACCACTATAGTTCCTATAATTGGAAACAGAGAAAGACTTGGGACTTTGCTGCTGGCAAGTTTTGGGGAGAAATTTATAGATGAAGATCTCGTATTGGCGGAGTACAGTGCTACTATAATAGGGCTTGAGATATTAAGGGCCAAAAATGATGAGATAGAAGAAGAAGCCAGAAAAAAAGCTGTGGTTCAATTGGCAATTGGAACTCTGTCTTATTCTGAATTGGAAGCAGTGGAACATATATTCAGTGAATTGGATGGAAATGAGGGATTACTGGTAGCTTCAAAAATAGCAGATAAGGTGGGAATAACCAGATCTGTAATTGTAAATGCACTTAGAAAATTTGAAAGTGCAGGGGTTATAGAATCAAGATCTCTTGGTATGAAGGGAACCCACATCAAGATATTGAATGAAAAATTATTAGATGAATTGAAAAAAATAAAGTGATATGAATTAAAAAAATAATTTTTTTTATTGAATAGACATAGTCATTATGATATACTACAAAAGGTAGTAAAATACACACATTGTCTAATTCATAATAAGGTGCCTTTGGTCATTTATGAATATGAGGATAATGGAGGTAAAACCTAGGAGGGAAAAATAAATGTCAGTTATTTCTATGAAACAATTATTAGAAGCAGGTGTTCATTTTGGACATCAGACGAGAAGATGGAACCCTAAAATGGCTCCTTATATTTTTACAGAGAGAAACGGGATCTATATAATAGATCTACAGAAGACGGTGAAAAAAATTGAAGAGGCCTATGATTTCATAAAGAAAATTGCAGAAGAGGGAAAGGATATATTGTTTATTGGTACGAAAAAGCAGGCTCAGGAAGCCATTCAGGAAGAAGCAAAGAGAAGCAATATGTATTATGTGAATAATAGGTGGCTTGGTGGTATGCTTACTAATTTTGTCACTATAAAAACTAGAATAGGCAAATTAGAGGAACTGGAAAAAATGGAGGAGGACGGTACATTTGAGGTTCTCCCTAAAAAAGAAGTTATAAAATTGAAAAATAAGAAGGAGAAATTGGAGAAAAATTTGGGCGGAATTAAGAATATGGATGCCAAAAATGTAGGAGCATTATTTGTTGTTGATCCAAGAAAAGAGAGGAATGCTATATCAGAAGCTAAAATTTTGGGAATCCCTGTAGTAGCTATAGTTGATACAAATTGTGATCCTGATGAAGTGGATTATGTTATACCAGGAAATGATGATGCTATAAGAGCTGTTAAATTGATTACTTCTAAAGTAGCAGATGCTGTAATGGAAGGCAGACAGGGAGAGCAGTTAGCTGAAGAATAGTTTATATAATGGAATACAAGAGGATCAAATACAAAAATGTGAGAGGAGTTGAAAAAAGCCGCTATATGGCAAGTAATGAACATTGTAAGTCGGCCACATATTTTATGTTTTTAAATAGCGGAATATATTTATGATAACTGCACAAATGGTAAAAGAACTCAGAGAGAGAACTGGAGCAGGAATGATGAACTGCAAAAAAGCTTTGAAGGAAGCCAATGGTGATACTGAAAAGGCTATTGAAATATTGAGAGAAAAAGGGTTAGCTGCTGCAGCTAAAAAATCTGGTAGAATAGCTTCGGAGGGGTTGGTTAAAACCTATGTTTCAGAAGATGGAAAAACGGCATCAATAGTAGAGGTAAATTGTGAAACCGACTTTGTAGCAGTGAATTCGGATTTTGTAAGTTTTGTGGACAATTTAGCAAAACAGATAATCAGTTCTAATTCTTCTACCGTAGAAGAATTACTTAAGGAAAAATATATATTAGATGACAGTAAAACTGTGGGGGAAACATTAATAGCTCTGATTGCAAAATTAGGAGAAAATATGGCGGTAAGGCGATTTAAAAAGTTTTCTGTTTCCAAGGGATTAATTGAAAGCTACATTCACGGCGGGGGCAGAATAGGAGTCCTGGTGAAACTGGAGTGTGATAATCAAGACCATATTTTAAAAGAAGTTGCAAAGAATGTGGCTATGCAGATAGCTGCTACAAATCCATTGTTTTTAGATAAAAATTCAGTAGATGACAATACTCTAAATAAAGAAAAAGACATATACAGAGTTCAGGCATTAAATGAGGGGAAACCTGAAAAAATTGTAGATAAAATAATTATGGGAAAAATTCAAAAATATTATAAAGAAAACTGTCTGATTGAACAGATATGGGTTAAAGATTCCGATTTTACTATTGATAAATATATTAAGAATAAATCGAAAGAAATTGGTGCACCGATAAAAGTGTCTGATTTTGTTAGATTTGAAAAGGGCGAAGGAATAGAGAAGAAAGAAGAAGATTTTGCCGAGGAAGTTCGTAAGCAGATAGAGAGTAAATAGTAACTGAAAAGAGAACACTGGGTGTTCTCTTTTTTTAAGATGTGAAAAAACTGTAAATTTTAAGTTTCACTTTATGATAATTTGGAGGTATAATATATATGAGTTTAGCTAAATACAAGAGAATAATGCTTAAACTTTCAGGAGAAGCTCTCGCTGGGAAAAAGGGCTATGGAATAGATTTTGGTGTGACGAAAAATATAGCTATTGAGATAAGAGAGCTTATATCCATGGGGGTATCAGTGGGAATTGTAGTTGGTGGTGGAAATATATGGAGAGGCAGAAGCGGAATAGGGATGGACAGGACAACAGCTGATTATATGGGAATGCTTGCTACGTGTATAAATGCACTGGCACTTCAGGATTCACTTGAAAATTTAGGAGTGACTACGAGAGTACAGACAGCTATAGAGATGAGAGAAGTGGCTGAGCCTTTTATAAGAAGAAGGGCAATGAGACATTTGGAAAAAAATAGGGTTGTTATATTTGCAGCAGGTACTGGAAATCCTTATTTTTCAACAGATACTACAGCATCGCTTAGAGCAGCGGAAATAGAAGCAGATGTTATACTCCTTGCAAAAAAAGTAGACGGTGTATATGATAAGGATCCACATAAATACAGTGACGCAAAAAAATTTGACAAATTAACTTATATTGAAGTACTTGAGAGAGGACTTCAGGTGATGGATTCTACAGCTACATCCCTTTGTATGGACAACAATATACCTATTTTAGTATTTGGTCTAGATGATCCGGAAAATATAAGAAAAATTGTGGCTGGAGAAAAAATTGGTACTATTGTTTGCAAAGAATAAAAGAGGAGGTATTTTATATGATTAAGGATACTTTGAAAAGTGCAGACGAGAAAATGGGGAAAACTATAGAATCTTTAAAAAGGGAACTAGCTTCAATGAAAGCTGGGAGAGCTAATCCTGCCATACTGGATAGAATAGAGGCAGAATATTATGGGACAATGACTCCTATAAATCAAATGGGGAACATATCTATTCCAGAGGCCAGAATGCTTGTAATACAGCCGTGGGATAAAAATGCATTAAAAGCTATAGAAAAGGCAATATTAAAATCGGACCTGGGTATAAATCCATCTAATGATGGGGAAGTTATAAGGCTTATAATACCTGAGCTGACAGAAGAAACCAGGAAGGATCTGGTTAAGAAGATAAAAAAACTAGGGGAAAATGCTAAAGTGAGTATAAGAGCAATAAGAAGAGATGGTAATGATAAGTTGAAGGCACTTAAAAAAGAAAATGATATTTCGGAGGATGAAATAAAAAAAGCTGAAGTGGAAATCCAAAAGAAAACTGACAGTTTTATAAAAGGTATAGATGGTATAGTTGAAGAGAAAGAAAAAGAAGTTATGTCGTTATAATAATTTTTAAAAACCTGCCTATAGCAGGTTTTTTATGAAAACTAAAATTAGTAATAGTAATGAATGGAGACATACTTATGTTAAGATTTTTTAATGATGGTAGAGAAAAAAAATATAAAAACGAAGATATATCTATTGATTTAAATAATATTCCAAAACATATAGCTATCATTATGGATGGAAACGGAAGGTGGGCCAAGGAACGAAATCTTCCGAGAGTAATAGGACATAAAGCAGGAGTGGAAACTATAAGAGAGATTGTAAAGGAGTGCAGTATTTTAAAAGTAAAATATCTTACATTGTATGCTTTTTCCACTGAAAATTGGAAAAGACCTAAAGATGAGGTAAGTGCACTTATGAATATCCTAGCAGAGTATTTAAAAAAGGAATTTAAGGAATTAGACGATAATAACGTGATAATAAATTATATAGGAGATATATCCAGATTGCCGAATATATGTCAGAAGGAACTTGTTGCATGTCATAAAAATACTGAGGACAATACTGGGTTGACCTTGAACTTGGCATTGAATTACGGTGGAAGGGATGAAATAACTAGGGCCTTTAAATTGATCTATGAAGATATAAAGTCCAAAAAAATAAATGAAGAGGACATAAATGAGAATATGATAGCAAATTATATGTATACTAAGGGTATGCCTGATCCTGATCTCATAATAAGACCCAGTGGAGAACAGCGCTTGAGTAATTTCCTCCTGTGGCAGTGTGCCTATTCGGAATTTTGGTATTCCAATATAAAGTGGCCGGATTTTAGGAAGGAACACCTTTATAAGGCTATTTTTGATTATCAAAATAGAGACAGAAGATTTGGTGGAGTGAAGTGATTTTCATCAGATGATGAAAATTTTTAACACAGCCCAAAATCAACATTGATTGTGAATTGTATATGGAGGTGGATAAGTGAATAATAGATATTTAGGAGCAGTTACACTCATACCCTTTATTCTGATTTTATTTTTAGGTGGAATTTATTTAAAATATGGAATTATGATCATTTCACTTATGGGAATGTATGAGTTTTACAAGGTGATAAAGGGAAGAGGCATAAATGCCATAAATATAATAGGATATTTACTCTGTATAGCGTATTATGTTACTTTAGGTACTGAGGCAAACTATAAATTTGTGTTTTTTACCATAATTGTTTCAATGTTTATGTTATTGTGTATTCCTGTTTTAGATACGGAGTATAATTTTATAGATGTAGCCTGTACTGTATTTGGATTTTTATATGTATCGTTGTTTTTTAGCTCTATGGTTTTGGTTGACAATATGTCTTACGGAAGATATTTTGTATGGATTATCGTTATATCTGCCTGGGGATGTGATACGGCTGCTTATTATACAGGCAGATTTTTAGGCAAGAGGAAACTTTGTCCCAAGGTAAGCCCCAAGAAAACTGTAGAGGGATCTATTGGAGGAATATTGGGAAGTGTGATTATATGCACTCTGTTTGGATTATTTGCCCTTAAAAGGGGTGTGCCAATGACATTACATAATTATGTTGCAATGGGAATTTTATGCGGTTTTTTTTGCCAGTTTGGCGATTTAACTGCCTCTTCGATAAAGAGATATGTAAAAGTGAAGGACTACAGCAATTTAATACCCGGGCATGGAGGCATTTTGGACAGATTTGATAGCATACTTTTTTCAGGAGTAATAGTATTATATTATTTAATGTTTATAGCTTTTATTTAAGAGGGGAAGTATATTTTATGTACTTCTCTATTATTTATTTTATAAGATAAATATGGTATAGTTAAACATGTTAAAATCTTGTTCAACTTATGGTTGTGATTTGATAAGGAGTTGTTATTTATGAAAAAAATTTCAATACTTGGGACTACGGGTTCTATAGGAACTCAAACCCTGGATGTATTGAGAAAAGATAGAGAAAATTTTAAGCTTATAGGGATCTCGGCAAATAGCAATGTGGAAAAGCTTTTGAAAATAGTGGAGGAGTTTAAGCCATTATATGCGGTGGTAACTCAAAAGGAAGCTTATTTAAAATTTAAAGAATATTTTAGGAATAAAAATGCGAATTTAGAAATATTATTTGGTACAGAAGGATTGAATACCATAGCAAGCTTGCCGGAAATTGATATGGTGGTGACTTCAGTGATGGGAATGTCAGGACTGGTTCCAACTATAAGAGCCATTGAAGCGGGAAAAGATATAGCATTGGCGAACAAAGAGACTCTAGTTGTAGGTGGGGAACTGGTTAAAAAGCTAGTGAAGAAAAATAATGTGAATCTGATTCCTGTGGATTCAGAACACAGTGCTATTTTCCAGTGCCTTCAAGGAAATGAAGACAGTGATATAGAAAAAATACTCATAACTGCTTCTGGCGGACCTTTTAGAGGGAAAAACAGAAAAGAGCTTTTGAATGTTACTGTTCAGCAGGCATTAAGACATCCAAAATGGCATATGGGAAAGAAAATCACTGTAGATTCTGCCACACTTATGAACAAGGGATTGGAAGTCATAGAAGCACACTGGCTTTTTGATTTACCTTATGAGAAAATAAAGGTAGTAGTTCACCCTGAAAGTATTGTCCATTCCATGGTAGAATATAAAGACGGAAGTGTTATAGCACAGCTTGCCAGTACAGATATGAGACTCCCTATCCAATATGCCTTATATTATCCTAAAAGAGGTGAACTTGTAGTGGATAGGTTAAACTTCTATAATTTAAAAAATTTGACTTTTGAAAAACCTGATATAGATACTTTTAAACCATTGAAATTGGCTTATGAAGCTGGGAAAATTGGTGGAACAATGCCAGCTATATTGAACTGTGCAAATGAAGAAGCTGTAGAACTTTTCCTTTTAAATAAAATTAAATTTTTAGATATAGGCTACATAGTGGAAATGTGTATGAATAAATTTCCTCCTAAAAATAATTTTCAATTGGAGGATTTACTTCATATAGAAATAAAAGTTAAAGAATATGTAAAAACTAAGTTTGGTAGATAAGAAATATGATTAGGAGGAATAAATTTGTATATAATAGCAGCCATAATTGCCTTTGGGGTATTGATTATAATTCATGAATTGGGACACTTTATAATGGCAAAACTAAATGGAGTAAAAGTTGAAGAGTTTTCCATAGGTATGGGTCCCAGGGTTTTTGGAATAAAGGGAGGAGAAACAGAATATTTAATAAAGCTGCTTCCTATTGGCGGTTACGTAAAAATGCTTGGAGATGAAGGTAAAAGTGATGATCCAAAGGCTTTTAACAATAAGAGTCCCATTAGGAAACTCAGTGTTGTAATAGCTGGGCCCATAATGAATTTCATACTGGGGATTGTTTTGTTTGCAATTATAGCTTCTGCCAGGGGATATGTATCCCCGGTGGTAAAGAGCACAATATCGAATGAACCGGCAGCTATGGCGGGTATTAAAGCTGGTGACAGGATAACCAGAGTAAATAATTCTAAAATTTCAACTTTTGAAGATTTTGTAACTCAAGTGTATACTGCAGGTGGAAATCCCATTAAGGTAACTTATGAGAGAAAGGGAGTCCCAAATCAGGTTATGTTAACTCCGGTCAAGGATAAAAAGGAAAACAGGTATATGATTGGGATTGAGGGAACATTGGTAACCAGCCCTAATATTGGGCAATCCATATCCTATGGATTTATAGAAACTAAATCACTGATAAAGCAGACATTTACTTTTTTTAAGATTCTATTTAGAGGCAAGGCATCAATGAATGATGTGGGCGGCCCCGTAACTATAATAAAGATATCTGGGGCAGCGGCAAAAGCTGGTATACTGAGTTTGCTTGCTTTCTCAGCTTATATAAGTATACAACTGGCTATATTTAATATAATACCATTTCCAGCACTGGATGGGGGATATATATTCTTGTTTTTATTTGAAATAATAACGGGAAGGAAAGTAGATGACAATAAGGTTGGAATGATAAATTATGTGGGATTTGCCATACTGATGGCGCTTATGGTTCTTGTGACAGTAAAAGATATACTTTACCCTGTACAATTTTAGAAAATCGATCTGCCATCTGGGGGTGAAATAATGAAAAGACTGAAAACTAGAAGAATAAAAGTTGGAAGTATATTTATAGGTGATGATTTTCCTGTGGCTGTGCAGTCAATGACTAATACGGACACGAGAGATGTAGAAGCTACCGTAGCTCAGATAAGTGAATTGAAGGGGAATGGATGTGACATAGTAAGATGTGCCGTTCCTGATGAAGAAGCTAGTAACGCACTTAAAAGGATAGTGGAAATGGTGGATGTACCCGTTGTAGCTGATATACATTTTGATTACAGATTGGCTCTTGATTCTATAGAAAATGGGGTTTCAGCTCTTAGGATAAATCCCGGGAATATTGGTGATATATATAGAGTGAAAGAAGTGGCCAAAGAGGCTAAAAAGATGAAAATTCCCATTAGAATAGGAGTAAACTCTGGATCCTTAAAAAAAGACATATTGGATAAGTATGGGAAGGTATGTGCAGAAGCCCTTGTGGAGAGTGCATTGGAACATGTGAGAATACTGGAAAACGTGGGATTTTACGATATAGTCATATCCATAAAATCCTCTAATGTAGCTCAAATGGTGGAAAGTTATAGAAAAATATCTAAAATTGTAAATTATCCACTGCATTTAGGAGTAACTGAGGCAGGCACTGTCTGGAGGGGCACTATAAAATCAGCTGCTGGGATAGGGACTCTTTTGATGGAGGGTATAGGAGACACCATAAGGGTGTCTCTTACTGGAGATCCGGTAGAGGAAGTGAGAGTAGGGAAGGAAATATTAAAGTCCTGCGGCCTTTTAAAAGAAGGGATTGAATTCATATCATGTCCTACCTGTGGTAGAACAGAGATCAATTTAATCGAAATAGCTAAAGAAGTAGAAAATAGGCTTTCAAATGTGCGTAAAAATATAAAAGTAGCTGTTATGGGATGCGTGGTAAATGGCCCGGGAGAAGCAAGGGAGGCAGACATAGGCATAGCTGGCGGAAAAGGAGAGGGACTCATATTTAAAAAGGGAAGTATAGTTAAAAAAGTAAAAGAGAAGGATTTGGTAGATGCCCTTATAGAGGAAGTAGAAAAACTCTGATTATGTGCTTTATATTTGTATTATGAATTGTGAATTGTGAATTGTGAATTGTGAATTGCATAAGGGGGGGTGAATGATGAGCCTTGATATTATGAAAATATTACAGAAAGATTTGGATTATGACTACAATACTTTGGAACAAAATATAGAACTTTTGAAAATACAGTATTTAAGGAAAAGTAATAAATTAAAAGTAGTAGTGAGATCCAGGGAAAATTTAAATAAAGATGTACAGAATAAAATAAAGAGTATAGTCAATAAGAAACTTGGAAGCTTTTTCAATATTGATCTCGTATGCTATAGAGATATATCTAATGTGTCTTTAAAGGAAATAAGTGAAAATTATTGGATTCAGCTGGTGGATGTTATAAGTTCCTATGTACCTATGTGTAGGGAATTTTTATTGAAATCCTCTAGAAAAGTAGAGAAAGATACAGTTAAAATTTACAGTGGAAATGAATTTATATGCGGACTCCTGAAAAATAAGAGTATAGAAAAGCTTATGACCAGGAGTATTAGAGATATATTTGGTGTAAGCTGTTCTGTAATATTAAATTATGATGAAAAGCTAAATTCAGAGAGCTATTTGGAGGAAAGTGAAAAAAAAGAAAAAAAATACATAGAGAATATCTTGAATTATCGGGAGAGGGAAAATAAAAAGTACAATAATATGCAAAAATTCAATCAGGATTTGAAATATAAAAAAAATTCACAGGGGAATACTGTATCAAGCAGCGGTATTATTATAATTGGAAAGAGTATAAATGGGGATATTACTGATATTAGAAATATAACAGAAGTTTCTAAATCAGTTATTATAAAAGGTGAAATATTTAAGAGAGAAATTATAGAAACTAAGACTGGAAGAAAGATAATTGCTTTTTACATAACAGATTATACCAGCTCTATTATTGTAAAGCTCTTTCCAAAACCTAAAGATGTAGATAGAATAGTGGATGAGGTAAAAGAGGGGCTTTTTTGTATGGTCAGAGGAGAGGTCGTAAATGATATCTATGCCAGGGAATTGGTGATAATGGCCAGAGACATAATTAAAACTCAAAAAAAGATAAAAGAGGATAATGCTCCTAAAAAGAGGGTGGAACTTCATCTTCATACGCAGATGAGTGCAATGGATGCAGTTAGTTCTGCTTCAAGTCTTATTGAAAGGGCGGCCAGATGGAATCATAGAGCTATTGCTATAACTGATCATGGAGTAGTTCAGGCTTATCCGGAGGCTATGGAAGCTGCAAAAAAAAATAATATTAAGGTGATATATGGTATAGAATCCTATCTGGTAGATGACGGAGTGCCTATTGTTATAAATGGCGAAGGTAAAACTTTGGATGACACCTATGTGATTTTTGATATTGAGACAACAGGTTTTTCCAGTATAAATGACAGTATAATAGAAATAGGAGCAGTTAAGGTGAAAGATGGAAAAGTAGTTGATAAATTTAGTGAATTTGTAAATCCAGGAAGAATTATACCGGGCCGTATTGTGGAACTTACAGGAATTACGGATGAAATGGTGGAAAAATGTCCTAATATAGAGGAAATTTTACCTAAATTTATGGAGTTCATAGGAGATTCTATAGTTGTTGCCCATAATGCCAGCTTTGATGTAGGATTTATAAAGAAGAATTGTAATGATCTGAATTTGAAATTTAAAAATCCAGTTATGGACACTATCCCTCTTTGTAAGTTTTTATTTCCTGAACTCAAAAAATTTAAGTTAAACATAGTGGCAAAGCATCTGGGGATATCTCTTGAAAACCACCATAGGGCAGTAGATGATGCTGGAGCTACCTGCGATATACTTTTAAAATGCTTTGAAATTTTAAGGGAAAGAAATATTTTAAGTCTTGACAGGTTAAATGAGGAATTTTTAAAAAATATAGATGTAAAAAAACAAACTATGTATCATCTCATAATATTGGTTAAAAATCAAACAGGACTTAAAAATTTATATAAACTTGTATCAGAATCCAACTTGAGTTATTTTTTCAAAAAGCCCAGAATGCCCAAAAGCCTGATAATGAAATATAGAGAGGGCCTTATAATAGGCAGTGCCTGTGAGGCAGGGCAGGTATATAAGGAAGTTCTCAGTGGCAAAAGTGATGAAGAATTGAAGGATGTGCTGGATTTTTATGATTATCTGGAAATACAGCCTGTAGGAAATAACATGTTTCTTGTAAGAGAGGGTTTGGTTAAGGATAAAGATGAATTAAAAAATATAAACAAGAGAATATGTGAATTAGGTGAGAAAAATAATATGCCTGTAGTGGCTACCTGTGATGTGCATTTCATGGATCCTGAAGATGAGGTGTTCAGGCGCATAATAATGTCAGGCCAGGGTTATTCTGATGCTGACAATCAACCTCCCCTCTATTTTAGAACTACGGATGAAATGCTCTCTGAATTTGAATACCTGGGCAGGGAAAAAGCAGAGGAAGTAGTTGTGGAAAACACCAATAAAATTGCGGATATGATAGGAGAAGTAAAGCCTATACCGGATGAAACCTTTCCTCCTAAAATCGAAGGGGCGGAAGAACAGATAAAGGACATGACACTAAAAAAAGTTCATTCTATTTACGGAGAAAAGCTTCCTGAAATCGTGGAGAAAAGATTGGATAAGGAATTGAGTTCTATAATAAATAACGGGTATGCAGTGCTCTATTTAATTGCAGAAAAGTTAGTGGCAAAATCCTATAAAGACGGCTATTTAGTCGGTTCAAGGGGTTCGGTGGGTTCTTCTCTTGTTGCGACTATGTCGAATATTACAGAAGTAAACGGACTTCCGCCTCACTATGTTTGCCCAAAATGTAAATATAGTGAATTTTTCACAGATGGCTCTGTAGGCGCAGGTGTTGATCTGCCAGACAAAAACTGTCCCAGATGCGGTGAAAAACTTAAAAAGGATGGCTATGACATACCTTTTGAGACATTTTTAGGATTTTCAGGAGATAAAGAGCCGGATATAGATTTGAATTTTTCTGGAGAATATCAGCCTGTAGTTCATAAATATACGGAAGTGTTATTTGGAGAAGGGCACGTGTTTAGGGCAGGCACTATAGGTACCATAGCTGAAAAGACAGCCTATGGATATGTAAAAAAATATTTGTCAGAAAAGAATATAATTGTCCCCCAGGCTGAAATAGAGAGACTTACCAGGGGATGCACGGGAATAAAGAGAACTACAGGACAGCATCCAGGAGGAGTCATGGTAGTTCCAAGCGACAATGAGATATATAATTTCACCCCTGTGCAGCATCCGGCGGATGACAATGACACGGATATAATAACAACCCATTTTGATTACCATTCCATAAGTGGAAGACTTTTAAAGCTGGATATACTGGGGCACGATGATCCTACGGTGCTTAGGATGCTTCAGGATTTAACGGGGGTTGATCCAAAGAGTATACCTCTTGGGGATCCTAAGGTAATGAGCTTATTTACATCACCGGAAGCACTGGGAGTTACAGAGGAGGAGTTGGGCTGTCCGGTAGGAACTTATGGATTGCCTGAATTTGGAACTAAATTTGTAAGGCAGATGCTGCTGGACACCCATCCTAAAACCTTCTCGGATTTAGTGAGGATATCTGGATTGTCTCATGGTACCGATGTGTGGATAAATAATGCCCAGTACTATATAAAGGAAGGATACACAACTCTTAGGGACTGTATAGCCTGTAGGGATGATATAATGATGTATCTAATTCACAAGGATCTTCCTGCAAAGACAGCTTTCACCATAATGGAGAAAGTAAGAAAGGGGAAAGGGCTTAAAGAGGAGTATGAAAAGGAAATGAAGGAACATGGTGTTCCCGACTGGTATATTGACTCCTGTAAGAAAATAAAGTACATGTTTCCTAAAGGTCATGCTGTGGCTTATGTCATGATGGCTGTTAGAATAGCATATTTTAAAGTGTATTATCCCAAAGCGTATTATGCCACTTATTTTACCGTAAGGGCAGATGAATTTGATGCTGATATTGTGGCTCAAGGGGAAGATGCCATAGAGAAAAAGAGAGATGAACTCTATGGGATGGGAAATAATGCAACTCAAAAAGACAAAGGACTCATTACAATATTGGAATTGTGCTATGAAATGTACAAGAGAGGCATAAGATTTTTGAAGGTGGATTTGTATAAATCCAGTGCAGATAGATTTTTGATAGAGGAGGAAGGGATAAGAATTCCAATAAATGCCCTGGCCGGTGTTGGGGAAAGTGCAGCTAAAAACATAGTGGAGGCCAGGGAAAAGGGAGAATTTATATCCAAGGAGGATTTGAGAATAAGAGCAGGGGTTTCCAAAACTGTAATAGAGACACTGGATAGATATGGAGCTTTAAGAGGAATGCCTGAAACCAATCAACTCTCTCTATTTGCATAGATTCTATAATTTAAATAGAAACATATATAATTTTTCTTGAAATAAAGAATATAGTATGTTAAAATAAAAATGGTAAATCTACAGAAGCTATTATGACATAAAAGAGTGGGTTTGAACCCGCTCTTTCTATTTGTAAAAAACGCAGCGAAAGTTGCGTTTTTAAATTACAAGTAACAAACAACATTTTTTAAAAGGAGGATTTTAAGTGAGAGAAAATGCCTTAGCGGAAAAAATAATGAAATTTGTGAAACCTGTAGTCAGTGATCTAGGTTATGAACTATATCATTTGGAATTTAAAAGAGAAGGAAAAGATAATTATTTGAGAATATATATAGATAAAAAACAGGGAAACATATCATTGGAAGATTGTGAAAATGTAAGTAGGACAGTTAGTGATATACTGGATAGGGAGGATCCCATAAAAGTTTCTTATTATCTGGAAGTTTCATCACCAGGCATTGAAAGGATACTTTATACAGATGAACATCTGAAAAGGTATATTGGATATGATGTGGTGGTGAATATACAAGGACTTTTAAAAGGTAAGAAAAAATATGATGGAAAACTTTTAGAATTTAATCAAAGTCAATTGAAAATTGATTGTGGGGATGGAAATACAGTTATTCCTAGAGAAAAAATTTCGACTGTAAATTTAAAAGGTGATGTTTAAGGGGAGGTATATTTTAAAATGAATAAAGAGTTTATAGAAGCCTTAAGAGAAATAGTAAGAGAAAAGGGAATAAGTGAAGAGCTATTGTTTGCCACCATAGAGGATGCATTAGTTGCTGCCTATAAGAAAAATTATATGGGGCATGGAGTAAACAATCAGAATGTTAAGGTTACTATGAATAGGGAAAATGGAGAAATTCATGTGTATTCCCAAAAAAATGTAGTGGAAGAATTGAAGGATGAGATTAGTGAAATGAGTTTAGAGGATGCAAAACAATTGGATCCAAACTATAATATAGGTGATACAGTTAATATAGAAGTTACTCCGAGAAAATTCGGGAGGGTAGCTGCACAGGCAGCAAAACAGGTGGTTATCCAGCGAATAAAAGAGGAAGAGAGAAGAATTATATACAGTGATTTTGCAGAAAAGGAAGAGGATATGATAACGGGGACTGTTATAAGGAAAGATAAGAACAACGTTCTTATTGATTTGGGGAAGACAGAAGCAGTTCTTGGCCCCAATGAGCAGATACCTGGTGAAAAGTATAATTTTAATGATAAACTTAAATTGTATATTGTAGAGGTTAAAAACACTACAAAAGGTGCTCAGATTGTGATATCAAGAACTCATCCGGGACTTATAAAAAGACTGTTTGAACTTGAGGTACCTGAGATATTTGATGGGACTGTTGATATAAAGTCTATTGCAAGAGAAGCAGGTTCTAGAACAAAAATTGCTGTACATTCCAGTGATGAGAATGTAGATCCTATGGGAGCTTGTGTTGGACCCAAGGGAGTAAGAGTTCAGAATATAGTAAATGAGTTAAAGAATGAAAAGATAGATATAATAAAGTGGAGTAAACTTCCAGAAGAATATATAGCCAATGCACTTAGTCCAGCTAAGGTTTTGGATGTGACTTTGGATGAAGATATGAAATTTGCACAGGTTGTAGTAGATGACAATCAATTGTCTTTAGCCATAGGTAAGGAAGGGCAAAATGTAAGACTGGCAGCGAAACTTACGGGATGGAAAATAGATATAAAAAGTAAATCTCAGGTAGAACCGAAAGATGAAGAAGATAAGTTTACTGTGGAACCTGAGAATGGGGAAATTGATTCCTGAATGTTTGAACTTTAAAATAGAGGTGATATGTATATGAAACAAAGAAAAATTCCTAAGAGAATGTGCACAGGCTGTATGGAGATGAAACCTAAAAAGGAATTGATAAGAATAGTAAAGAACAAAGAAGGTGAAGTTTCCGTAGATCCTACTGGAAAGAAAAATGGTAGAGGAGCTTATATATGTAAAGATATTCAATGTCTTGAAAAAGCCTTTAAAAACAATAGGCTTCAAAAAAACCTTGAAGTGCAGATAGATGAAACTTTATATAATAGTTTGAGGGAACAGATAGAAAATAGCAGGTAAATTTCTTGATTGGGGTATGGGTAAAGTGTGCAGGAGAGATTGTAGAGAGATATAATAAGGGGAGAAAACTTTGTTAAACTTGTGGAAAAATGAGAGACTTTAGTTTCGGAGGTGAAGGATTTGTCAAAAATAAGAATTTATGAATTGGCTAAAGAATTAAATATATCCAGTAAAAAATTAATTGAATTATTGCTAGAAGAATTTGGGGTAAAAGTAAAAAACCATATGAGTGCTATAGAAGAAGAAGATGCAGATTTAATTAAGGAATTTATGGAAGAAAATAAGGAGGAAGGAGAGGAAGGAGAAGAAAAAGAAAAGGACAAAAAGAATGATTTGACGAATAAGAAATCCCATAAACGCGGAAATAAAAATGGAAATGCTAAAGAGGTTAATAAAAAAGATGACAGGCAAAAAGAAAAAGGTTTAAAAAATGAGGACTTACAGGAAAGTATAAAGATAGAAGATACTATAACTGTGAAAGAGTTTTCTGAAAAAATAGGTAAGCCTTCTACAGAAGTCATCAAACAGCTTATATTTATGGGGGTAATGGCAGCTATAAATGAGGAAATAGATTTTAATACAGCAAAAAAATTAGGTGAAAAATTTAATATAACTGTACTTAGAGAGGAAAAGGATATAGATAAAGAAGCAGTAGAGCAGGAAGATGAAGAGGATGAGGATACCAATCTAGAAAAAAGACCTCCTATTATAACTGTTATGGGCCATGTGGATCACGGCAAGACATCTCTTTTGGATGCCATAAGAAAATCACATGTAACTGCTACTGAAGCGGGAGGAATAACACAGCATATAGGTGCCTATACTGTTAATATAAATGGTGAAAAAATAACTTTCCTTGATACTCCAGGACACGAAGCTTTTACTGCAATGAGAGCCAGAGGGGCTCAAATTACAGATATAGTTATTTTGGTTGTAGCGGCAGATGATGGAATAATGCCACAAACTGCAGAGGCAATAAATCATTGCAAGGCTGCAGATGTACCTATAGTTGTGGCTATAAATAAAATAGATAGGCCAGGAGCTAATGTCGATAAAGTAAAGCAAGGTCTGACAGATTATGATTTGATACCTGAGGATTGGGGAGGAAATACAATATGCATACCAGTATCTGCTCATACTAAAGAGGGAATTGATACATTACTTGAGATGGTACTTTTAACAGCAGAAATGCTGGAACTAAAAGCAAATCCTCACAGAAATGCAAAGGGAACTGTCATAGAGGCGAAGTTAGATAAGGGAAGAGGAGCTGTTGCCACTTTGTTAGTTCAAAATGGAACACTTCATATAGGAGATTCTGTAATAGTAGGCAATACCTACGGGAGAATAAGGGCCATGTTTGATGATAAGGGAAAGAAAATCAAATCAGCAGGACCTTCCATTCCAGTGGAGATACTTGGATTATCTGAAGTACCAGCAGCAGGAGACAGATTTCATCAGGTCAAAGATGAAAAAACTGCGAGGGATATAGCAGGAAAGAGAAAACAAAAGGTGAGGGAAGAATATCTTCAATCCACTCATAAGGTTTCACTGGAGAATTTATATAGCCAGATAAAAGAGGGAAAAGTAAAAGAGCTTAATGTAATAGTAAAAGCGGATGTACAAGGTTCTATAGAGGCACTAAAACAATCTCTCCAAAAACTTTCCAATGAAGAGGTAAAAGTCAGAGTAATACATGGGGCAGTTGGAGCTATAACGGAAACAGATGTGACCCTAGCTGCAGCTTCAAATGCCATAATAATAGGATTTAATGTGAGACCTGATATAAATGCACAGAATGCCGCTGAAAAAGAATCCGTGGATATAAAAACTTATAGAGTAATATACGATGCCATAGAAGATATAAAAGCTGCTATGGTAGGAATGCTGGAACCTGACTATAAAGAAGTAATACTTGGGAAGGCAGAGATTAGGCAGACTTATAAGATATCCAATGTGGGAACTATTGCAGGCTGTTATGTAGTTCAGGGAAAAGTAGTGAGAAACTCTAAGGTAAGGATAATAAGGGATGGTATAGTTATATTTGAATCAGAACTTGCCTCTTTAAAGAGATTTAAGGATGATGTAAAGGAAGTTGCCGAAGGGTATGAATGCGGTCTTTCAATTGACAAATTTAATGACATAAAAGAAGGAGATATAGTAGAAGCTTATGCTATGGAAGAAGTCAAGAAAAAACAGTTATAGATGCGAGGTGATATTTTGTGACTAACTATAGAAGTGGAAGAATAAATGAAGAGATGAAAAAGGAAATAAGCAATATAATCAGAAATGATATAAAAGATCCAAGGGTAACTGCTATGGTGAGTGTTACGAAAGTCGATGTTACAAAAGATCAGAAATATGCTAAAGTTTATGTAAGCATATATGGGAAAAATAAATCGAAAGAAAACACTTTTGAAGCACTTAAAAATTCAGAGGGATTTATAAGAAGGGAAATTGGGCATAGGATAAAACTGAGAAACACGCCAGAGATAATTATAGAACTTGACAATACTATAGAATATGGAATGCATATAGATGATATCCTCCATAAAATAAAGGAGAATGAAAGACATGATAATGAATGATATAATCAATAGAATAAGGAACTGTAACAACATTGCAATTACTTTTCATTCTTCTCCTGACGGAGATGCTCTTGGAAGCTCGCTGGCATTGTTTCAAGGATTAAAAAAGATGGGCAAGGAAGTTAAAATTCTTTCGAGAGAGAAAATATTGGAAGATTTTAAATTCTTACCTTGCAGTGAAGAGATAGATGGTAAAAATTTTAAAGTGGGTTCAGATGTTCAATGTGTTATAGTGCTGGATTGCGGAGATGTAAAGAGAATAGATGCGGAGTTGGATTTTCAAAACAGGGCATACAAAATAATAAATGTAGATCATCATGTAACAAATGAACTCTATGGGAATTTAAACTATGTGGATACAAATGCTGCCGCTGTGGCGGAAATAGTATATCAAATGCTTAAACTTATGGATATAGATATAGATAAGGATATAGCACAGTGTCTTTATACATCTATAATTACAGATAGTGGCTCTTTTAGATATAGTTCGACCACGTCGGTAACCCATGCCATAGCAGGAGATTTAATAAATACGGGTATAGACTTTAGTGAAATTCACAGAATTGTGTTTGAAAATAAAAAGTTTCAGAGAATAAAACTCTATGGGAAAGCTATTGAAGGTATGAAACTTGTAGAAGACAGGATTTGTATTATGAAAATTACACGGGATATGCTTTCGGAAGTTGACATGAATTCAGAAATTGATACTTCTGATATTATAAGTATAGGTATGAAGATAGATACTGTAGAAGTGGGAATTTTGTTAAAGCAGGTAGAGGACGGGATAAAAGCAAGCCTTAGATCAAAATCAAAAGTGGATGTTAGGAAAATAGCAGAAGTATTTGGCGGCGGAGGACATTTAAGGGCAAGTGGCCTTAAAATTGAGGGTAAGTCTATGGATGAGGTGGAAGACATGATATTGGAAGAAGTTGAAAAAGAGTTTATATGATGGATGGTGTTTTGAATATAAATAAGCCTGCAGGTATTACATCCTTTGATGTGGTCAGGAAAATTAAGATTTTGTCACATAATAAGAAGGTAGGTCATGCTGGTACACTTGATCCAATCGCTTCGGGAGTATTGCCAGTATGTATAGGCAGGGCTACCAAGTTTGTGGATTATATAATGAAAGATGAAAAAGTATATTTAACTCAGATGAAACTTGGAATTAGAACGGATACTTACGACAGAGAGGGTACTGTAATAAATACCTTAGATTTTAACTTAAGTAAAAGGAATATAGAGAATGTGATTTTGAGTTTTGAGGGGCAAATAGACCAGCTTCCACCTATGTATTCTGCTATAAAGGTGAAGGGAAAAAGACTTTATGATCTGGCAAGACGCGGCATAGAAGTGGAAAGAAAAAAGAGGAAAATACTGATATATTCTATAGAAATTGTGGATATAAAGCTGCCCTATGTAGTATTTAAGGTAAGGTGTTCTAAAGGAACCTATATAAGAAGTCTTTGTAATGATATTGGAAATAGATTGAATTGTGGAGCTGTTATGTGGGACTTGAAGAGAATATCCACTGGAAACTTTGACATTTTAAATTCAATTACTTTAGAAAGCTTAAATGATAAAAACATATTACAATACATTATTCCTGTAGATACCGCACTGTCACAATACCCTGTACTCACAGTTGAAGATAAGTATGTAAAAAATGTTTTAAATGGAATTCCAATAAGGGATAAGATATTTTTAGATAAAATATCAAAGGATAGACTGTATAGAGTGTATACAAGTAAAAATGAGTTTGTGGGTTTAGGCATGCATAAAACTTTTGAATTTAAAATGGTTAAGTTATTTATTCGAGGTAATTGATTATGAAAGTTATAGAAGATAATTTTAAAGAACATTTTAAAGAGAATACATATATAGCATTGGGAAGCTTTGACGGACTTCATCTAGGACATATGAGTCTTATAAATAAGACCATCAGACTCGCTAGAAATAATAGGGCAAAGAGTATGGTATTTACATTTAAAAATCATCCTCTTATGACTATAAATCCTGACTTGGCACCTAAAATTTTGATGGATAACCAATCTAAAATAGATGTATTGAGAAATATGGGTTTGGATATAATAAATATGGTAAACTTCAATGAAGAACTTATGAAAATAGGTCCTGAGGACTTTGTGATTCATCTTTTAAATAACTATAGGGCCAAAGGATTTGTGGTTGGGTTCAACTATAGATTTGGATACAAGAATTTAGGAGATGTAAATTTATTAAAGAAGTTGAGCAGAGTTTATAAATTTCATTTAAGCGTTATTGATTCTGTAAAATATAAAGGACAAATAGTTAGCAGTTCAATCATAAGAGCCATTGTAACTGATGAAGGGGATATGAAAAAGGTAAACAAACTTTTGACAAGGCCTTTTATGATACAGGGAAAGGTAATGCATGGAAAGCAGTTAGGAAGAAAACTGGGATTTCCCACAGTAAATCTGGATTATGACAAAAAATTTGTGATACCAAAGGGCGGAGTATATTATACTATGGTGGGATTAGATGGAAAAATATTTAAAGGTATAACTAACGTAGGATATAATCCCACCACCTATGACAATAAACTCAGCGTTGAAACCAATATACTGGACTTCAGCGGGGATATATATGATAGAAACATAAAGATATATTTTATTGAGAGAATTAGAGATGAGGTAAAATTCAACAGTTTAGCTGAATTAGCCGATCAATTAAAGAAAGATAAAGTGTATGTGAGTAAAAAAACCGGAAATTAATTTTAAAAATTAATTTACAATACTAGGTTTATTTGCTATAATTACAGACGTGATCCTTATGCTAAGAATTTCGACTTGCCAACGTTGTTCTTGGAATAAAGGGGATTAACAATTGGAGGTGTAACAAAATGGAGAAGGCAGTTAAAGATGCGATAATGAAAAAATACGCAAGACATGAGGGAGATACAGGATCCCCTGAAGTGCAGATAGCCCTGCTTACTGAAAGAATTAATCATTTAAATGAACATTTAAAAATCCATAAGAAAGATCATCATTCCAGAAGGGGTCTTCTAATGATGGTTGGTAAGAGAAGAGGTCTTCTTAATTACTTAATTAGACAGGATATTGAGAGATATCGTGCTATTATTAAGGAGTTAAATTTAAGAAAATAATTTTTGGAGCGGGCTTGTGCCGCTCTATTCTTTTAATAGAATTGTAATTCATTGGTAGGAGGTATATTTTTAATGAGTGATATAATTCAAACTACTGTGGCAGGAAGAGTTTTAAAGGTTGATTATGGAAAAGTAGGTAAACTTTCTGACTGCGCTATGTTTATAAGTTATGGAGATACAGTGGTTTTAATCAATGCAAATTCGTCAGATGAACCTAGAGAAGGAGTAGATTTTTTTCCTTTGAGCATAGAATATGAGGAGAGGCTGTACTCTGTTGGTAAGATTCCCGGAGGTTTTATAAAAAGGGAGGGTAAACCAACGGAAAAGGCCATACTTCATGCTAGAGCGATAGATAGGCCACTTAGGCCGCTGTTTCCAAAGGGATATAGAAATGATGTTCAGGTAGTATGTACTGTACTGTCAGTTGATCAGGACAATGCACCTGACATATTGGCCATAAATGGAGCTTCATTAGCTCTATGTATGTCAAGTATTCCTTTTACTACTCCGGTGGGAGCAGTGTCCGTAGGGCTGGTAGATGGCAAATTCATAATTAATCCCGATTTAAAACAAAGGGAAAAAAGTAGTTTAAATCTTACAGTTTGTGCTACTAAGGACAGGGTTATGATGGTAGAAGCTGGAGGAGATGAAATACCGGAGGATATAATGTACAACGGTATAATATGTGGATTTGAAGAATGCAAAAAGATAGTGGCATTTCAAGAAGAAATCATAAAGAAGTATGGAAAAGAAAAAGTTGAACCTGTATTGTACAAGGCGGATGAAGCCCTGGAGGAAAAAGTTAGAGAGTTTGCCTCTGATATGATAAAAGATGCCATGCATATAGAGGACAGAGATAATAGAAATGAAGCGCTTAAAGATATAGACGATAAATTAAATGGGCAATTTTCTGAAGAATACCCGGATAGTGAAGCTGATATTTCTGATATAGTCTACAGAATGAAAAAAGAAGTAGTTAGAAATATGCTTTTAAAAGAACATAAAAGAGTAGATGGAAGGGCATTTGACGAAATAAGACCTATAAGCTGTGAAGTGGGAATTCTTCCCAGAACTCATGGTACTGGACTTTTTACAAGAGGATTAACTCAAGTGATGACTGTAGCTACGTTGGGATCCCTGGGAGATGTGCAGATACTTGATGGAGTGGGTTCTGAAGAGTCCAAGAGATATATTCACCACTACAATTTTCCATCCTACAGCACAGGTGAGACAAAGCCTCTTAGAGGACCAGGAAGAAGGGAAATAGGTCATGGAGCTCTGGCTGAAAAAGCATTGGAACCACTTATACCAAGTGAAGAGGAATTTCCCTATACCATAAGATTGGTGTCTGAGGTGTTGAGTTCAAACGGCTCTACTTCTCAGGCCAGCATATGTGGAAGTACTTTAGCTCTTTTGGACGCAGGTGTCCCAATAAAAAGACCGGCGGCGGGAATAGCTATGGGACTTGTAACCAGCGAAGATATGTCTCAGGAGGAAATATTGACTGATATACAGGGATTAGAGGATTTCTTCGGAGATATGGACTTTAAAGTTGGAGGAACAGAAAAAGGCATTACAGCCATTCAATTTGATACAAAAATTCATGGGCTATCCAATAACTGTATAAAAGAAACCCTCAATAGGGCAAGAACAGCAAGGTTATTTATACTTGAAAAAATCCATGAATGTATTCCTGCACCAAGGGCAGAATTGTCAAAATATGCTCCAAAGACATTTACCATGTCCATAGATCCTGAAAAGATCAGGGATGTAATAGGCTCCGGAGGAAAGGTTATAAACAAGATAATAGCAGAGACTGGAGTTAAAATAGATATAAAAGAAGATGGAAAAATATTTGTTATGTCAGATGACACTGCAAGTGCAAAGAAGGCATTGAAAATAATTGACGATCTTACTAAAGAAGTAGTGGTGGGAGAGATATATCTGGGTAAGGTTACCAAAACAACTAATTTTGGAGCATTTGTTGAAGTACTTCCAGGTAAAGAAGGACTGGTTCATATCTCAAAATTGGATTTTACCAGAGTGAATAAGGTAGAAGACGTAGTATCTGTAGGAGATAAGATATTGGTCAAAGTAACTGATATAGATAATCAAGGTAGAATAAATCTTTCCAGAAAAGATGCCATAAAAGATTCTGAGAAAAAAGATCTAAAGGGAAAAGATTCAAAGGTAAAACAGTAAAATAGAAGGGCTTAGGTGCCTTTTTATTTTTTAATGTGATTTTTTTACACCTTGTGGGAATAATTTTGATAATAAATTAAAACTGTCTAGTGAAAGAGGTGAAACTTTTAATGTATAATTTATTTAAGTTAGATAATGGATTAAGAGTAGTCGTAGAAAATATAGATTATGTAAATTCTGTAAGTGTGGGCCTCTGGATAAAAAGTGGATCTAGAAATGAAGAAAAATACAATAATGGTATTTCTCATTTTATTGAACATATGCTGTTTAAAGGCACAGCTAATAGAACTGCACTTGAAATAGCTGAATCAATAGAAGATGTTGGTGGACAGATAAATGCTTTTACGGGGAAGGAAGCTACATGTTTTTATGTAAAAGTATTGGATACTCATTTGGATTTGGCTATAGATGTTTTAGCGGATATGTTGTTTAACAGTAAATTTTTACCTGAAGATATCGAAAAGGAAAAGGGCGTTATAGTTGAAGAGATAAATATGAGTGAAGATTTACCAGAAGATGTATTGTCGGATCTTCACAATAAAGCCATGTGGGGAAATGATTCTATATCTCTTCCCATACTGGGAAATGCTGATACTGTGAAATCCTTTAATAGAAAACAGCTGCTGGAATATATAAATTCTCGTTATATACCTGAAAATTCCGTAATATCTATAGCCGGCAAGGTAAATTTAAAAAATGTAGAGAAATTGATAGAAAAATATTTTAAAAACTGGTGTGGAAAAGACAAGGTTATCACCAATTATTCTTTCCCAAAACTTCTAAATAACCATCTTTTGAAGAGAAAGAATATAGAACAGCTTCATTTGAGCTTAGGGATACAGGGAGTTAAAGGAGGCAGTGATGATATATATCCACTTTTATTATTGAATAATATATATGGAGGTGGAGCTTCTTCTATATTGTTTCAGAAGATACGTGAGGAAAAAGGTCTTTGTTATTCTGTATATTCTTATTTGACTTCTTTTAATAATAATGGTGTAGTTATTGTGTATACTGGATTAAATGCGAAGTATGTTTATGATGTGATATGCAGAATAAAAGAAGAGTTAGAGCTATTTTCAAAAAATGGCATTAAACCTGGTAAATTGAAAAAATCAAAAGAACAGTTAAAAGGAAACTATATATTGGGTATGGAAAGCATAAGCAGCAGGATGTTTAATAACGGTAAATCTCTATTATTTACCAATAAGTTAAATACTCCTGAAGATATAATAGAAAAGATAAACAACATAGATGAAGATATTCTAAACAGAGTGATGAAGAACACTTTTTGTAATGGAATAGTGAATTCCGCATTCGTAGGTGATAATATAGATATGGAAATTGTAAAAAATTTATTGGATAAAGATATAAAACCTTTTCAGGGATCAAAGAGCAGCTTTTTATAAAATTTATTAGAATGAGTATGAATTTGGGATTTTATATGATTATGAAGCTTGTAGAATAAGTTATGTACATTGTTCATAGTATGTAGTAATGATATATTTTATATAATATAAGTGGGAGGATACTATGGATCAAAATATAAAATATTATAGTGAAATGGAAAGATATGAAATTATTAATGTGAATGATGGCAATAAATACAATTATCTGGGGAACAATGACATAATAGTTGATTCTGAGGGGAACCTAAAGATATTGATTTTAAGTGATAATAAAACTAAATTTGGTATTTTTGGTAAAAGTGAGTTCATAGAGGTTCCCTGGGAATATGTCAAGAAAATAGGAGCTAAGACAATTATTATAGATGTGGAGGAAAAAAATCTCAAAAAAGTGCGATAGTACAGTTGAAGATTTTTAAATTGTCAACTGTCAATTGTGCATTGTAAATTATAAATTGTCAAAAATTATGGAGGACTAAAATGAGAATACTAATTCAAAAATTTGGAGGGACTTCTGTTTCTACTCATGAAAGAAGAAATAGAGTAGTAAATAAAATAATTAAGGCCAAGAATAAGGGATTTTCACCAGTTGTAGTTGTTTCAGCTATGGGTAGAAAAGGTCAACCCTATGCTACAGATACGCTTCTATCTCTGGTCAGCAGAGATTTTAGAAATAGCAGTCCGTTAAGTATTGATTTGCTTATGAGTTGTGGGGAGATAATAAGTACTGTAGTTGTTGCTGATGAGCTCTCAAAATTAAAAATGGATGTTGTTCCCCTAACAGGAGGACAGGCAGGAATAATTACTGATGATAATTATAATGATGCTGCTGTTTTAAGGGTGGAAAAAGGCAAACTGACCAGTATATTGGAAAGTGGAAAAATTCCGATAGTTGCTGGATTTCAAGGAGTATCTGAAAATGGATATGTAACTACATTGGGAAGAGGCGGAAGTGATGTTACCGCAGCACTTTTGGGTACTGCTTTAAATGCAGAATCCGTAGAAATATATACAGATGTAGATGGAATAATGACGGCAGATCCTAGAATAGTATCTGATGCCTCATTGATTGAAAAGATAAGCTATAATGAGGTGTTCCAAATGGCAGATCAAGGAGCCAAGGTCATACACCCAAGAGCCGTAAAAATAGCCATGAATGGAAATGTACCTTTAGTTATAAAGAACACATTGAATGATGGAAAAGGCACCGTCATAAGCAATTCTGCGGCGGGGGCATCTGGTAAAGTCGTAAACGGTATAACATCCATGGATGACAGAGTTCAGATTACGGTGAAATATAGTGAAAACAAAGATTCTGAAAATTATTATACATTATTAGATGAGCTGGCAAATAATCTTATAAGTATAGATTTGATAAATGTGTTTCCCTATGAGGAAGTGTTTACTATAGGTAATGAGGATATGGATAATTTTAAGATAGTGATGAAAAATCTCGGTCTCAATTATAATGCTATAAAAGAATGTACTAAAATAGCCCTCATTGGAAGCGGCATGAGAGGGGTGCCAGGAGTTATTGCAAAGATATTGAAAGTACTGTCTAGAGAGAATATAAAAGTACTTCAAACTGCTGATTCCCATACTACCATATGGTGTCTTGTTGAAAGAAGTAAAGCAAGTAAAGCCATAAATGCCCTTCATAGGGAATTTCTATTGGGTGAAAAGTAAAAAGGTATATGAATCTCCTAAAATGCATAAGATAAAATCGTTTAAGGAGGAGATTAAAATGTCGGATAAAATAAATAATGAAACCCAGAAGAATAACAGCCAGCTTCAAAACATAAAAGAGCTGGGTGTTACAAATATTCCACAGCAGAGAAACAGCCCAATCCAAATACTTCCAATAATAGGCCAGATAGAAGGGCATGTGGTACTGCCTTCTGAAACCAAAAGCACTAAATATGAACATGTAATACCAAATTTAATTGCTGTTGAAAGTGACAGTAGTGTAAAAGGATTGCTGGTGGTTTTAAATACTGTAGGTGGGGATGTAGAGGCTGGTCTTGCCATATCGGAGATGATAAGGAGCTTGAGTAAACCTACAGTATCTCTCGTTATAGGGGGAGGACATTCCATTGGCGTACCTCTTGCTACGGCGTCTGATTATTCATTTATATCTCCTACGGCTACCATGATTGTGCATCCCATAAGAATGACTGGAATGGTGATTGGAGTTCCAAAGACTTTTGAGTACTTTAGCAAAATGCAGGATAGGATAAATGAATTTATTGTTAGAACATCTAATATAACTGAAAAAAAATTGATTGAACTTATGCTTCAAACAGATGAATTGCTAAACGATACGGGAACTATACTGATTGGTAAGCAGGCGGTGCAGCAGGGTTTGATTGATGAAGTGGGGGGAATAAGTGAGGCTCTTAAAAAATTAAATGACATGATCAAATAATTAAAGACCTATTAAAAGTCACCATAGGATAAATCCTATGGTAATTTATATTTATCTGATGATGAGATTATGCTGCAAAATTATTAGAGGAAAAGAGAAAGTGATGTAGAATATTTATTAGGGAACTTTTCACTTTAGGACTTATTAAATATTTCTTTGCACTTGAAGGAGGTGGTAACATATGTCTAGAAGTAGAAGAAAGCAGGAGCATATCTTTAACAGGGATGTAAAAGGTATATTACTTGCTACACTGGGAGTGCTTATGATAATAAGTGTATTTTCACCATCTTCCTCTGGAATAGCTGGAAGATTTATAAAAAGACTTTTGATAGCTGTGTTTGGATTAGGATGCTATATATTCCCTATACTCATAATATTTATAGGATGCTGTCTTATTATAAAAAAGAATAAAATAAATTTCAGCAAAAAATTTTATGGAATTCTTCTTTTTATTATAAATACCCTTTTATTTATGCAGATGCTTGTAATGTCAAAGTATTACTCTGAATATGATTTATTTTCAGGAGTAAAAAAACTATATGACTCAGACACCATATTTCATGGAGGAATAATAAGCTTTTTGATAGATGTACCATTATATAAGCTGTTTGGAAATACGGGATGCTATATCATATTTGCAGCTCTTTATATAATTTCATTTATGATTATAAGTAAAATTACTGTTTATGATATATTGAATAAATTAAAAGTGATATTTACAAGAAAAAAAGACAGTGAGGACATTAAAATTAAAGAAGACAATAAGATGGAAAATAGAGAATTAAAAAATGATGGGCACGATACTGAAGGAGATGAAAAGGCTGGTTTTATTAAAAATTTAAACAATAGGATAAAGATACTGGATTTTATGAAATCTTCAGATCCAAAAGAAGAGGATTATATGAGCAAGCCTTTGTATAATGAAAAATTGGATGATTTTAACGGTGATAAAAATGGGTTTGCCGGAGGGAAATCAAATTCTATAAATGAGGAACTGGAAAAGAAAATGACAGAAAGTGAGAAAAAATTAAGTACCATATATAAATCTCCTCCAGTGAGTTTATTGAAACAAAATATCCAGTCCAAGCTGAATAAGCAGGATAAAAGGGAATTGATAAACAGTGCAAATAAATTAGAAGAGACTCTAGCCAGCTTTGGAGTAGATGTGAAAGTACTTCAGGTTAGCAGAGGACCTTCTGTAACTAGATTTGAAATTCAACCAAGCCCTGGAATTAAGGTGAGTAAAATTGTCAATTTATCTGATGATATAGCACTTGGACTTGCTGCATCAGGAGTGAGAATAGAAGCCCCTATACCGGGAAAATCTGCAATTGGCATAGAAGTCCCAAATAAAGAACTTACGCCGGTATATTTAAGAGAAGTTGTGGAATCTCAAGAGTTTATGAATTCGAAAAATAAATTAGCTTATTGTTTGGGAAAGGATATAGGTGGAAATTGTATAGTATCAGATCTTACGAAAATGCCACATATGCTCATAGCAGGTGCTACAGGTTCAGGTAAAAGTGTTTGTATAAATACTCTTATAGTGAGTTTGCTCTATAAATATTCACCTGATGACGTTAAATTTTTAATGGTGGATCCTAAAGTGGTGGAACTCAGTGTATACAATGGGATACCACATTTGCTCATACCTGTAGTGACAGATCCTAAAAAAGCGGCAGGAGCATTAAATTGGGCTGTGCAGGAAATGAATAGAAGATATAAACTTTTTGCGGATAACAGTGTTAGAAATATAGAAGGGTATAATGAATTATTTGAAAGCGGAAAAATAGAAAGCAAACTTCCTTTTGTAGTAATAATAATTGATGAACTTTCAGACTTAATGATGGTGTGCCCAAATGAAGTGGAGGATTATATAGGACGTCTTGCTCAAATGTCGAGAGCTGCAGGTATGCATTTGGTTATAGCCACCCAGAGACCTTCTGTGGATGTAATTACAGGGGTGATAAAAGCCAATATCCCTTCTAGGATATCATTTGCAGTATCCAGTCAAATTGATTCCAGAACTATAATTGACAGCAGCGGTGCTGAGAAACTGCTCGGAAAAGGAGATATGCTGTTTTATCCTGTGGGAGAAGCGAAGCCCATGAGAATACAGGGGGCATTTATATCTGAAAATGAGGTGGAAAAAGTTGTGGATTACATAAAAAATAAACAGGGCGAACCACAATATGAAGATAAAATAATAGAGCAGATAGATACGAATGTAACTAAAGCTGATGATAACTGCGATGAGCTTTTAGATGAAGCTATTAGAGTTGTATTAGATGCAGGACAAGCTTCTACTTCACTGCTCCAAAGAAGGCTCAGAATAGGATACAACAGGGCAGCTAGGATAATAGAGCAGATGGAAGAAAGGGAGATAATATCAAAAAAAGACGGAAGTAAACCAAGGCGGATACTTATTGACCGGAAAGATTGAATGCAATTTACAATTCACAGTGCACAATTCATAATTAAAGTACAAAGTTTAAATATCAATTTTGGTGGATTTTTGGATTGACCGAAAATCTTCGTTAAGTGTTATTTATTCTCTGAACTTTGATATTTACAATATCCGTTGAACCTAAGAATAACTTGATATAAAGGTTAATTTAACTTATATTAATATTGAATATTAAAATGATTTAACAGGAGGAAATTTAGTGGGTAAATTGAAAATTGGACTGATAAGTTTGGGCTGTGATAAAAATAGAGTAGATTCTGAAATAATATTGAATAGCATTGAAAAAGAGTATATTCTAGTTGAAAATTTAAAACTGGCTGATGTAATAATTGTAAATACCTGCGGCTTCATAGAAGCAGCTAAGCAAGAATCCATAGATACCATACTTCAAATGTCAAATTATAAAGTAGAATTTAATTGCAAAATTCTTGTAGTTACTGGATGCTTAGCTCAAAGGTATGGAAGAGAACTTATGTCATTATTGCCGGAAATAGATGTGATGTTGGGAGTAAATGATTATGATAAATTAAATAAAAGTATAAAAAAATGTATTGAAAATACAGATGATAAAATTTATAATTGTGATTATAGCGATTTCAATATATATGAAGGCAGGAGGAAACTTACTACACCTTTTTACAGAGCTTATTTGAAAATAGCAGAGGGATGTAATAATTGCTGTACCTATTGCATAATTCCAAAAATTAGAGGAAAATATAGAAGTAGGAGCATGGAGAGTTTAATAAAGGAATGTAATGATCTAGCCCTTCATGGAGTTAAGGAAATAATAGTTATTGCACAGGATACTACGAAATATGGAATTGATATATATGGCAGGAAGATGCTTCCTGAACTCATCAGAAGTATATCTAAAATTTCTGGAATAGAGTGGATTAGACTTCTTTACTGCTATCCTGAAGAGATAACAGGGGAACTTATAGATGAAATTGCCTCCAATGACAAGGTGTGCAATTATATAGACATACCTCTTCAGCATATAAGTGATAATATATTGAAACATATGGGAAGAAAAGGAAGAAAAAGGGATATAATAAAAATTATAGGTGAGCTTAGAAAAAATATCAAAGATATTTCCATTAGAACTACTATAATAGTTGGGTTTCCAGGAGAGACTGAGAAGGATTTTAATGAGCTGAAGGAATTTGTAAAATCCATGAAGTTTGAGAATATGGGGGTTTTCAAGTATTCAAGAGAAGAGGGAACTGCAGCTTTTAAAATGAAAGATCAAGTTCCGGAGGAAATAAAATCCGCAAGGGAAGGCGAATTGATGATACTGCAGCAGGAAATTGTTAAGGCTTCCGGAAAAAGCAAAATTGGAAATGTGTATAGAGTACTTGTAGAGGGCAAAAAGGGGAAGCTGTGGTATGGAAGAAACTATGAAATGGCTCCGGATATAGATGGGCTTATATATATAAAATGTGAAAAAGGGTTAAAAGTAGGTACTATGATTAATGTAAAAATAATCCGTAGTATTCAATATGATTTGGTGGGAGTTGTATGTGATGAATTTGGCGAATAAACTTACGATACTTAGAATGTTACTGATTCCATTTTTCTTGATTTTTATGGCTATAAAAGATATGCCTTATGGAAAAATTATTGCAATAGCTATTTTTATATTGGCATCAATAACGGATAAATTAGATGGATATATAGCTAGAAGCAGAAATCAAGTTACTAGATTTGGAAAATTTATGGATCCTTTGGCAGATAAACTTTTAGTTACGGCAGCTCTTATATCTCTGGTGGAATATCATATAATACCAACCTGGGTGGCAATGATTATAATAGCAAGGGAATTTGCAGTAACTGGACTTAGAGCTGTCGCAGCGGCAGAGGGAATTGTAATAGCTGCAAGCCCATGGGGTAAGGCTAAAACTGTAACGCAAATAGTGGCTATAATACTTGCACTTATAAATTTGGACTACAACCATATATCTTTTGGACTGCTGAGAAGTTTTTTATATCATCCTCACAGAATTTTAAATTTGGCTACTGATATTGCCATGGCCATAGCAATAATTATGACATTAATTTCTGGAATAGATTATTTTGTAAAAAATAAGGAAGTACTAAAGCCGGATAAATAATAAATTTGTTGATTAAAATGCAATTATGTTGTACATAATTAAAATATATATTTTAGGTGGATAATGGAAATCTGTAGTTTTGGTATAGTGATGTAAAATAATTAATTTAAACCTGTTGACTAGTTAAAATGTATGGTATATAATTTAATTAGAACATGCGTTCGCATAAGAGAGGAAGTGATCCTTTGGGAAATTTAAGTAATGAAAAGTTACAGGCTATAGAATCTGCCATGGGGCAGATAGAAAAGCAATTTGGAAAGGGCGCTGTAATGAAACTGGGAGAGAATAGTGTTTTAAATGTAGACGCTATATCCACAGGATGTCTTGATTTGGATATAGCTCTTGGTATTGGAGGAGTGCCCAGGGGGAGGGTAATAGAAATATTTGGACCTGAGTCTTCGGGCAAGACTACGGTAGCCCTTCATATAATTGCTGAAGCTCAAAAATCAGGTGGTGCAGCGGCTTTTATAGATGCAGAACATGCGCTGGATCCTGCTTATGCAAAGAATTTAGGCGTAGATATAGAGAATTTGATTGTATCCCAGCCAGACAGCGGAGAGCAGGCTCTTGAGATTGCAGAGGCACTGGTAAGATCAAATGCAATAGACGTTCTAGTAGTGGATTCGGTGGCAGCTTTAGTTCCCAAAGCTGAAATAGAAGGTGAAATGGGAGATTCCCATGTAGGACTTCAAGCAAGACTTATGTCCCAGGCTCTCAGAAAACTCACGTCTTCTATAAATAAATCAAGATGTGTAACCATATTTATAAATCAGCTGAGAGAAAAAGTGGGAATTATGTTTGGAAACCCTGAAGTTACTCCAGGTGGAAGGGCACTAAAATTTTATGCTTCTGTTAGAATGGATGTAAGAAGAATAGATGCCATAAAGCAGGGAGATACAATAGTAGGTAATAGAACGAGGGTAAAAATAACAAAGAACAAGGTAGCTCCTCCTTTTAAACAAGCTGAATTTGATATAATGTACAATCATGGTATTTCAAGAGAGGGAAATGTGCTTGATGTAGGTGTAAGAGAGGAACTAATACAGAAAAGTGGTTCCTGGTTCTCCTATAAGGAAACGAGGCTTGGACAAGGAAGAGAAAATGCAAAGCAATTTTTAAAAGAAAATCAGGATATTTTATTTGAGATAGAAAGTAAAATAAGAAAAAAGTACAATTTACCTGAGTTAAAAAAGCCTTCGACAGGTAATAAAAACGAAAAAGATAATAAGCCAAGTACGAAAAAAAATGAGCAAAAACATATGGATATATGATGCAAATATAAAATCGCGAGATAATTATCCTGCGATTTTATATTTATCATCGATTCAAATAGGCAAACTCCATCCGAATTTAAGGAATATTTAATATATGGAATAAGATGTATATAACTTGACAATAATTAAAATATAATAT
>NZ_FXYI02000012.1:0-36595 GCF_900184915.1 Clostridium sp. HV4-5-A1G
TATTTAAACTTTTAAAATATATAAAAGATAATTATATTTTCGATAAATTAAAAAAGGATATAGTTGTTGTGAGCAATGAAGTATTTGATTATTTTGTAAATATGAGTACTGAGGTTAATACAAGAATTAGAATAGGATCTGATGGAGTTGTAGATTCAGAAGATGGAGCTTTATTTACAGAAGAATATATTCCTGTTGGATCCATAATGTATGGATTTTTAGATACGCAGATAAGGATATCAGAAGAAAAAGTAAAAGATATAGTCGGAAAAAATTATAGTGGTAAGATTGATAAAATAAGTGAAGTGTTTGAAGAATATTTAAAAAATGTAAAAATTCTTCACTTTGGCGGTAATGAAGCTCTTGGAAAAGGTATTGTTAGTTTATATAAATTGGGATGTGAAGAATAATTATGAATGATAGAGAAAAATCTAAATTTATATTCAAAAATTTTAAAGAAAAATACAGAATAAATGATTTTGATATCCCTGGGATAAAAAAGTTACCTATGATGATTAGAAATAATGGTCTTATTTCGTCTCTTGAATATTTTATTAAAAAATTTAAAAATGTTAAAAATAAGAACAAGAAGTACATGTTGACGCTTAGGTTTGTTTGTGATTATATTTCATATACATGGTTTAATTCAAAGAGTGTTAAGGAAATTGAAATAGTAAATAAAGTCATGGAACTAGACAGCAGCAGCTATATGTTCCTGCAAAAAGATGTATATGATTTTTCAATCCAACTTAGAAATTTAATATCAGTTCTCGAAAAAGGAGAAGATTTAAAATAATGGATTATAGTAAATTGTATTTTGATATAGATAATCTTAAGTTTCATAATTTATATGATGGTAAAAATAAAAAGCATGAAAATATTTCATTAAATATAAGAAATATTAACTGCAATTTATTGATGAACAAATATGTAATATGGCAGGGGGATGAAGCAAAAATTTTATGTCCCAAGTATTGTAACTCTGATAATTATAGAAACCTTATGGAATATATAAGCATTAAAAACAACAAAATTATGAATTATTACAAAGAAAGATATAAATATGAGGTGGCAGAATGTCTAAAAGTGGAGAATTGTTCAAAACTTGTAATTGGACATGGTGAAATATCTGTGAGGGAGACATCTATTAAATTAGATCATATATATGGTATTCCCTTTATACCTGCAACTTCCATAAAGGGTGCTTTTAGAAATTATATAAATAATAAATACAGAATTAATGATGATGACAAAAAATCTGTTGAAAATACAGAACAGATAATAAAAATGTTTGGCAATAATGACAAGAAAGGTGAAATAATATTTCTGGATAGCTATCCTAAAAATTTTGAAATAGATGTGGATGTTATGACACCTCATTACGGAGAATATTATTCTAATTCTAAATTGCCGCGAAATGATTTAGAACCTAATCCTATAGAATTTCCAGTAATAAAAAAAGGATCTGAATTTGAAATTATAATTTTATGCAAGTATAAATGTTTTAATTTAAATGGAAAGGATAATGTAAATATAATAGATGAATTTAAAAGCTTTTTAAAGGAAATGCCTTTGGGAGCCAAGACCTCTGTAGGATATGGACGTATAAAATGTAAATAGGGAGAGGAGAACTTTGCAGAATAAATTAATGCTTGTAACAGTGTCAGGTGTTCAGAATTTTATAGCTAATGCAAGAAAAACTGTTGATTTTTATAATGGGAGCAGTATCATAATTGAATATTTGAGGAAAATATACAGAATTATAAAGGATCATATCAGTTGTATAGAAAAGCTTGAGTTGTTACTGCCTTCTAGATTGGAAGATGAAAGCTATGATATACCAAATTATTTTTTGTTGAATATTATTTCAAGTGAAGAAAATAATGATACTCTTGAAAAAAAAGTAAGAAACAACTTGAAGAATTACATTAATGATTTAAATTCTAGTAATGAAATACTTAAGTTTATTGACTTAAATGTTTATATTATAATTGTAGATTATACCGATAATGATTATAAAAAGGCCTATAAAAATTTATACAGAAAATTGGACAGCTATAAAAATGATAAATTCAAAGATAGATCGTTAATAAATTATAATATTGATAAGGATAAAAAAAGAGATAATTGTACTGTTTGTGAGATTAGAAGGGGAAAGTATATCTCAGAGAATAATCCTTTTGTAAAAAATAAAGCAGATTATGAATTTAAAGGTGAATGTTATAAAAAATGTTATGATGATATACTATGTGAGAGCTGTTTTCAGAAGAGAATAAATAAAACATCAAATGAAAAACAAAGATACAGTTCTGTCGTCAGTATAGCAGATAATAATAGCAGTTATTATGCTTTGATTAAAGCTGATATCGATGATCTTGGAAAGCATTTTTCAGGGAAATACTTGGATGAAAAAAAAGATTTGCTGAATTTCCAGAAAGAAATGTCTGGTGAAATACTGGAATTTGGTAAAAGAATAAAAGATAAAATAAGAAATACTAATTTTAAAAATGAACTTTATATTTATTCCGGTGGAGATGACTTATTGCTTTTTTCTCCTCTTTCCATGCTTTTTAAATTTATTGAATCAATTGATGAAGAATTTAAAGAACTAGCGGATAAAAGAAAATTAAGTTTATCCAAGTCAATTGTTATTTCCCACACTTCCATTCCACTTAAAAAAGTCATCAACTTGTCTAGGATAAGTTTGGAAAAAACCAAAGAAAAATTTAAAAATCATGGTAAATGTGCATTGGCGCTATCACTTATAGATTCCAGCTGTAATGTTAGAATAACTTATTTAAAAGATAAAAAGGAAAATATAAAAGCAATTGATAAATTGGTTTATGGCTTTGAAAATCATATATCACACAGCCTGATATATGATGTGGAAAGACAGATATCGCTTCTTGGAGAAAATATGGATTTTGAAGAATATGTGGTTTTAAAAAATATTATGGATAATATAATCCAAATAGTTGGAAGTAGAAAGATTCCTGACAAGAATAATTGTGAAAAATATGTTTCAAAAATGAAATTACTGTTTTCTGAATTTGTTCACGTAAATTCTACTGATTATTATATGGATATTAACGGGTATTTTAATTTACTTCACATAATAGACAAATATTCTAGAGAAACAGGTTATGTACTGTGTGAAAAGAAGGTGGAAAATTGAAGCAAAAAATATGTTATTTTAAAATAAAGCCTAGTGATACTATGTTCTTTAGAAGTGGATCAATTTTTAAAAAAAGATTTGGCAATTATATAGAAAGCTTAGATATACCGTATCCTTCTGTATTTTATGGTGCTATATTTTCAATGCTTTTAAGACAGAAAAAATTCAAATATATTTTAGAGTATATAAAAAATAAGTCAGGTAATATTCCAAAGGAATTAGAAAAAGTATTTAAAATAGATGGAATATATTTATATGATGAAGGTAAAAAACGGATGTTTATAAAAGCTCCTTTAGATCTTTTTGAAAATAAATTTGGCACGGCTTTGGGAATTTATAAAGATAATCATTTTTATAGTCCTATAAGTGATATAAGCAAATATGAAAGAGCTGACGGAAAATTTATAGGGTTGGATGATTTAATTAATAGTTACTACAAGGGATTTATAAATAAAATTCAATTATATTCAAGAGATTATTTTTTTACTACATATATTAAAACTGGAATTGAAATGGATAGAGGAATTGGGAGTGCTAAAAATAACTTTATGTACAGAGTTAATATGGTAGAGTTTGCTGATAAGAGATTTTCATATATAGTGAAATGTAGAATTGATCCTGAAAATATTCCTTTTGAAAATGATATTTTAAAACTTGGAGGCGAATCAAAAATAGCATCTCTTGTATTTACAGATAAATCTATAAATATCTTAGATGATTTAGAAAAATATTTTAATAGAATAACTATTTTTAACAATAAAATAAAAGTTATTCTGACAAGTCCAATGATAATTGATGGACAAGATAATAAGGAGAAAAAAGATAAAATACTGATTAAAATTACGGGAAGACCAGATTATATTGGCGGGTTTGATATGGCTTCAGGGGAGCAGAAAACTATAAATAAAGCTATTCCAGCAGGGAGTGTTTTAATACTGGAAAATGATTGTTTTAAAGGTAAAAAGATTGGTGAAATATATAATAAATTTATACTAGATGCTAAAGAAAAATTTAAGGGATTTGGGAATGTAATTATAATGCCTTTTGAAAGGGGAAATAAATTATGAAATTAAGAGATATTTGGGAAGATATAGATATATATGCCATATGTTCAACTTTAAATCAGATTGTAAATTATATTCCAATTAAGGTTGTAAGATCACAAAATTATAATAAACCTGTTAAAATACTCAATATTACTGTGAAAAGTGAATCAGAAAAGGATAGCGTCTTTAAACGGTTTGACAATAAAGAGTGGGATAAAAATTTATTTGATGTTCTTAAAAAAAGAGAATCTAATATAATCTATTCTGATGAAGATGAAAGAAATGTTATTGAAATTGAGAGAAAAGAGGTTAAATACATAAAAGATGAGCTTTGTAAAAAAATAATCAGTAAAAATAAAGATGATGGTTTGAAATTTTTGGATGGTATATGTAATTATATGAACGGGATATCTTCGGAAAATAAAATACTTTGGAATATCACGGGAGGCCAGAGAAGTACAGTATTTGCCATACAGGAATTTATAAAGAAAAATCAGAGGAAAAATGATTATTTATTGTATTTGGAAGGAAATTCAAATAAGATAGTTTATGGAAAACTGAACAATTCAGGATTTCAATATGAAATATTGGATGAAAAATACAGTATAGATAATTTACATATAAGAGATGTATTTCAATTGGCTGGATTTGAAATAACAAGCAGAAAAAATGAACTAATTAATTTTCTTGATGATTGTAATAAAAATATTGATACTAAAGAGTGCAAACAATTAAAATTATGTGAGAAAATTTATAAACATTATAGGAATGAAAATGATATGGAGCTTGGAGAATTTTTTAGAGAAAGGCTTTTAGAATTAAATAAACATAAAGATAAAAATGGCAACATGATATGTAATGAGGAAAAAGTTGAAAAGTTTTGGAACGAGCTTAAGAAAAAAGATTTTAAAAATGAATTTGATAATGAGGATAAGAATATATTATTAAATATGAGAAATGATAATCAAAATAAATTCGGATATATATTGGAGTATATGTCAATATCATCTATAGTGAATACTATAATACAAATTCCTGAAATGAAAAATTATTTTATAGGAGTTTATCATAGTATTAATTTAAATAGAATAGATAAAAAGTTTAAGGAAAAGGATACTACTCAATTATGTGAATTTGATATAGTATTATTATCAAAAAGTGGACAGGTTGTATTGTTTGAGTGCAAATCAGGAGTAATGTCAAGTGATGTTGCAAAAGCAAGACAGTATACAGCTTATGCAGCAGGTGGTGTATATGGAAAACCTGTTTTGATAACGCCGATTCTGCAATATGATAGAAAACTTATAAATAAAATTTTTAAAAATAAAAGTAGTTTAGATAAAGCTGATAGAGAAAAAATTGGAAAATATAATTCAACAGTTATATATGCATTGAGGGCAGCTGCAAGGGCCAACTTGGAAGTTTGGGGTATAGATGAGATAGGTGAGAAATTAAAAGAATTATATGAAGAGGCTCTATAAAAATGGGGGATTTAAATGAATAAGTCAAAAATGCTTTTTTTAAAAACAATAGCACCAATGCATGTTGGAGCAAGTGAAGGTTTGGGAATGGTGGATATGCCCGTACAAAGAGAGTCTTCTACCAATATACCTAAAGTTGAAAGCTCTACTTTTAAAGGAGAGTTGAGGGAAGCTTGTAGAAAATTATTTAATGAAAAGGATATTCCATTATTGTTTGGAAAAGAGGGAAAAAGTGGGAAATTGGCATTTACTGATTTTAAATTATTATTTTTTCCAGTGAAATCATCTGTAAACATATATTCACTAATATCCTGTCCTTATATATTAGAAAGATTTTTTGAAGAGAGTATTTTATATAATACAGATTATGATATAAATAAAGAAAAATTGGGAGAGCTAATAGATGAATGTAAATATGTTAAAGATGATATGGTGCTGATACCATTTGATATTGATAAAAATATTCCTAAATATATTTATTTGAATGATTATTTATTTAAAACAAGAAAAATAAAATTTGAAGACATATTTTGTGGTATGCAGGGTTTCAATACTGTTTTGAATAGAATCGTAGTTGTATCTAATAAAAATTTTATTGATTTTGTTACTTATTATACAGAAATTGTTATGAGAAATGAAATAAATAATGATGTAAAAACCTCAAAAAATAAAAGCCTGTTTACTCAAGAATATATCCCTTCTGAAACTATATTTTATGGAATAATTAGTAAATTCAATGATATTTTCGATAAAGAAAATAAAGACCAAGTTTTTAATAAGTTTATGCAAAAGCTTTCTAATGGACAATTGAAAATTCTACAAATTGGTGGAAATGCTACATTGGGAAAAGGATTAGCTGAGATAATTAGTTTGGGGATGAATTTTGATGGATAATAAAAGTAGAATAATAGATTTAAACAGGAAAAGGGCAATAACTTCCTATATAAATTTAAAAAGATTCTTAAAAGATTGTAATATAAATGATAATAACAAGAAAAGAATGAGGAGTTGCTGTAGAAAATTACCTTTGCTGATAAAAAACAATGGACTGTTAAATACATTAAATTTTATAAAAGAAAAAGATAATGGAAAAAATGAATTTTCATATTTGTATTCATGGATTGAAGATTGGTTGAATAGGATAGAAGATGATCATGGAGGAGATATAATAAAAAAATTAGTAACTTTGGATAATAGTGGATACTATATTTATACTAAGGAAGCAATTCAAATATCCATTTGGTATAAAAGACATGCAGAATCGATGATAGCAGAAGCGATGTAAAGGTAAAAATAATTAAAGTCTGAAAGTATTAAAGTAGGGTTTCCCCATTAAATCGGCTTATTATACAAGAGGTGTGAAGAGTTTTCAGAATGTTGTCAAATGGTTGCTTTTTAAGTGGCTCAATAGAAGAAGTCAGAGAAGAAGTTACACATTTGATACATTCTTGTTATTTTTTACAATAAATCAGCAGGGAAAATTCAGAATAAAGCAGATAAAAGTCCGGAATAATTTGCAGGATTATCAGGTTATTTGAACATAATGAAAAATAAATTTCACAATATTTAGGCTGAAGTTTTGCAAATAATAAAAGGATTTTGTGAATCCATTCTGAAATTGAAGAGAAGGCAGATATCATTTAGGAAATGACTTGAAACCATATGCATTTCATCAAGAATGAAAACAGGAGTGATTTTTTGATTGCAGTAAAAATTGAGAATTGCCTGCTGCAGTTGGGCAAAGAGATCAGCCTTGCGAAATCGGGGCTCTTTACCAAGACCATAGGCTATGCCCTGTAGAAATCACTAACAGAGACAGTTGAAAGGGGAAAATATATAAATTTATAAAGAGGCTGGTTTAAGGATGCAGTAAACTTTCTTAAGAGGGTAGTTTTGCCGCATCCGGGTTAATCAGAGAACGATAATAGGGTAAATTGTTAAAAGGGGAAAGCTTAAAATGATTAATATTATTTCAAGGGTTATTAATAGAAATAAAATGATGAATATCCGCATAAAGAATAAAAATGCACTGGGTGATTTGAATGAAAGAATGAAGGAGCAAAAACCTTTCGATGCTGATGATTTCAAAGTGGATCAGTTGAAGATGCAGCTTAGAAAGGGGCAGCTGGCCGAAAGTCATATACAGGAGGGTATGTCACTTCTTCAGCAGAAAAGGAAAGCTGTGGATGAGCTGAAGGATATGTCCAAAGATTTGAAGAAACTGTCGGAAAAATATAATGACGTCAACTGTACAGAAGATGAAAAGGAAAAAATAGAAAAAAACGCGAGAGAGATTATAAATAGCATGGACAATATAATGAATGATATATTTGGTGATAAAAGCTTGTTTGCAGGCAGACAGGTCAGTATAGAGACCAGTCATGGCTCAAATATTGTAGTAAGGGGAAATCTGGATATAAGTCTGAATTTTTATGGAGATGACGGTCATAAAAGTGAGGACATACATGGTATACATATAGAGGGAGATTTGAGTATTGTATCAATACTTGAAAATACAGCTCAAATAGAAAAGAAACTCATAAAACCTTTGGATGATGCTTCCGATGAAATAAAAAGCCAGATGGTGTCTGTGGTAAATGATGCTATGTATCAGGATATGATAGTGGAAATGGCAGCTAAAGGTCTGGCGGATTTGAAAGAAATTGATGGATACACTGAAAGCAAAATTATAAACAACTCCAAGGATATTCTTGAGAATGCAGCAGAAGCTCTTTACTGCCAAAGCTCTAATTTGGACAGAAAAAGAACTTCAGCACTTTTAACATGAGATTTTTGGTTCACGGAGCTGGATTTGTGTAAATCAGATCCAGCTCCGTTATTTTTATATATGTATAAGTGATGATAAATGGTAAACTGTGATTGACAAAATTACAAATTAAAAATTGATGCTGAGGCTAATAAGAATCTGCTATAATAAAATAAAGAGATAACCGGTCGCCCAGGCTTTGGGGAAAACCGGTTCATCATAAATTTTAAAAACATTGGGGGACAGTAAAATGGTACTTAAAGAAATTTCAGAAAAAATTACAGGGTTAAATACAGAGGCGGCTGAGTGTGCACGCAATCTGCAGGACAGTCTCGTAAAACCGGCTGGTAGTTTAGGTGTGCTTGAAAGTATCAGTATTCAGATGGCGGGCATTACGGGCAAAGTAAAAAGCAGTGTAGAAAAAAAAGTGCATTTCGTGTTCGGGGCGGATAATGGCATCTATGCGGAAGGTGTGACCGCAGCTCCACAATATTTTACAAACTTTTTAATGCGCGGCTATGCTTCAGGGAAAAAATGCGGGATAAATGTTCTTTGTGAGTACAACCATGTGGATCTTCGGCTTGTTGATATGGGCATTATCGGTGAAATTGAAGATCCCCATATTTATAACAGAAGGCTTATGCCAAACGGAACTAACGATTTTTACAAGGAGAGGGCCATGAGCCGTGAAATAGCTTTAAAAGCAATAGAAGTGGGTTTTGAATTTGCGAAAGCTGCATCCAGTGAAGGCTACGATATCATCGGAACTGGTGAAGTCGGCATGGGCAACACCTCCACCGCGGCAGCCTGCATCATGGCGGCACTTGGAATAAACAATGCCGAAAAAGCGGTTGGAAGAGGCGGCGGCCTGAGCGACGAAGCTTTTGAAAATAAAAAGCGGGTGATCACTGCGGCACTTGCTATGCATGAACCTTATGCAGACGACGTTGTTGACATACTTTCCAAGGTGGGCGGACTTGACATTGCGGCAATGACAGGATTGTACATAGGCGCGGCTTATTACCGAAAACCGGTGATTATCGATGGTGTGATTTCAATTGCCGCAGCATTGCTGGCATATAAATTCAATCCTCTTACGAAGGAATTTATGATTCCCTCCCATATTTCTGAAGAACCTGCGTACAGGCTTGCGGCAGATGCAATGGAATTAAAACCGATGCTGAATCTCGGCATGCGTCTTGGAGAGGGTACTGGCTGCCCGATCGCCATGGGAATTGTGGGCAATGCCATGGCTGTCATCAATAACATGAGCACCTTTGAAGAGGTCAATATGGATAATGAATACCGCAAAGGCAAAGGCATCAAAGCGTAAGTGTAGGTTCTAAGCATATTGAAAGCCTGGCTAAAAAGCATAATGAAACTCAGGTTGGATGGAGAATCCAGAATAAAGGCAGAGGAAATATTGGAAAAATCCAGTCGGAGGGAGGTGGATTCCATGGTATCAAATTTAGGTAAAACTATAGACAACATTATAAAGGAAGGAAAGATGAAGGGTCTGGAAGAAGACAGGAAAGAAGGCAGAAAAGAAGGTAAGTCAGAATTAATTATCAAGATGCTTTCTAAAAAATTTAACAAACTTCCAGAGAACTATGTTCATAAGATAGATGATTTATCAGATGAAACCCTTGATAAAATTGCTGTGGATATATTTGATATGAAAAGGGCGGAAGAACTGGAGAGATATTTTAAAAATTGAATTAGTGAGAGATTTAGAAGCAGGATAATAGATAAATATATTATCCTGCTTTTATAATTTGTTAGTGTAAAAAGTTAAAGGTTATTTTGCTATTAGATCAAGAGCTTGTTTTAAGTCATCTATTATATCTTCTGCATTTTCCAGGCCGACAGATAACCTTACGAGGCCGTCACTTATTCCAGCAGCATGTCTTTCTTCTGCTGAATAGGGGGAGTGAGTCATGGAAGCAGGATGTTCGATAAGAGTTTCAGCATCTCCCAGACTTACTGCAAGCGTAGCTAGTTTTAAGCTGTTCATAACTAGTGCACCTTCTGCTACACCGCCTTTTAATTCAAAGGAAATCATGGCACCAGGAAGTTTCATTTGAGATTTGGCTAGATCATGATATTCGAAGCTTTCAAGACCAGGGTAGTATACTTTAGAAACAGCGGGATGTGATTCCAAAAACTTGGCAACTTCCATGGCATTTTCACAATGTTTTTCCATTCTTATAGGTAAAGTTTTCATCCCTCTTATAATGAGGTATGCGTCAAAAGGACTGAGTACTGCACCTGTCATATCTTTTAATCCGAAAAGTTTAACCTGATCTATGAATTCTTTTTTACCAACTGCAAATCCGGCGATAACATCTCCATGGCCATTTAAGTATTTGGTTGCAGAATGAACAACTACATCAGCACCTAATTCCAGAGGCCTTTGGATATATGGAGTACAGAAAGTATTGTCTACAAATACAAGACAGTCCCTGTTGTTTTTGTGGGCTGCAGCAGATATTTTTTTGATATCGTTGATTTTTAATGTTGGATTTGCTGGGGTTTCGAGATAGACAACTTTAGTGTTTGGTTTTAAAGCTTTTTTTAAATCTTCAATATTTGTTGCGTCAACAAATGTCACATCAACACCGAATCTTGTAAGGCCGTGATTTAGAAGAGAAAAAGTACATCCATATAAAGTGTCTGATGCAACTACATGATCGCCAGCCTTAAGTGCAGTCCAAAGTGCGGCAGAAATTGCTCCCATGCCAGATGAAGTGGATACGGCAGCTTCACCGCCTTCTAGTAAAGCTAATTTATCTTCAGCTTCTGAACAAGTTGGATTTCCAAGCCTGGAATATATATATCCGTGTATATATATAGGTATTACATTTAGCCTATAATATAAATCTTCTCTAAAAGTATTTTTTTTGATCATATCTTCTAAATTTCTATTGGTTGCCGCAATTATTCTTACATCTATTTTTTCTTCTACAGTACTGCCTATCTTTCTTATAGTACCTTCCTGTAAAACTCTTAGAAGTTTTGCCTGAAGAGGAAGGGACAGTTCTCCTATTTCATCCAAGAATAAAGTACCATTATTTGCTGCCTTAAATAAACCGTCTTTGCCATTTTCTGCTGCACCGGTAAAACTTCCTTTTACATACCCAAAAAGTTCACTTTCTATAAGATTATCCGGGAGGGTGGCACAATTTATAGCTGTGAAATTCTTATCTGCTCTTGAGCTTAATTTATGTATAGCCCTTGCAAATAATTCCTTGCCTGTACCGCTTTCACCGCGAAGGAGTATAGTTGAATTGCTTTTTGCCACAGATGTACATATCTTTTTAGTTTTTATAATGGAGGGACTGCTGCCTATAATATCTTTAAATGCAAACTCTTCTTTTGAAGTAATGACATTTGACATTTCTAAGGCCTCATTGATGTCTTTAAGTGAGGCAACGGCAGCTATGGTTTTCCCTCTATCATCTTTCACAGAACGTCCTGAGGTGATATAGTGGAAACCATCTTTGGCATCTTTTGTAAGCACTTCGATATTGTCATAATTTTTACCGCTTTTTAGAAGGTTAATGATAGGTCCATCGAAGCCTAAAAGTTCTTTTATATTTTTCCCAACTATATTTTCTTTTTTTCTGTGAAATATTTTTTCACAATAATTATTGAAGAGTTCTATTTCTCCTCTGTGGTTTATAGCTAGTATACCATCTTGTACGGCATCTATAATGGCGCGAAGCCGCCTTTCGTTTTTTTCATAAGAAAGTAATTCGATTTCATGAACTCTTAAAACTCCATCTATATTGAGCAGATTTTCAATTGTATTTGATTTTTTTTCTTCTTGTAAGGTTTCAGACTTTACGTATACTTTGTTTGGAAAAACCTCGAGAGAATGAATACTGATGTTATTTTCATAAAGCTTTTTTAAAATATCTAAAACCATTCCTATTCGATCATGTGAGATTATTTCAAGTCTTAAGTAAGTTTTCATAAACGCCACTTTCCTTTTTAATATAATAGTGAATTGATTAAATGCCTACTATATAATTTTATATTTAAAACAGTAATTGTTTCAAGTAAAAATGAAATGCTATAACATAATTTAATAGTCTAAATGTCAACTATTAGTGACTGCAAATTGACAATATAGGTAGTTACTTCCTTTAAATAGTATTAAATTATAACTGTAAAGAAATTTTTACAGTTGTAAATATTTCTTTGCATTTTAATTGACAAAGTGGTTTGAAACGTTTACGAATTTTTTAATAGTTAAATTATTTTGCTAAAATTCTAGCTATTGCAATTTTTAAGTCCCTTGGCATAATAAGTGCTATTATTAAACATGTTCAAATTTGCATAAAAACATTGAAGGAGGTATTCAGGACAATGAACGAAAAGAAAGGTAATGCTATAGCACTGCTACCCTTGGCCGTATTCATGGTGCTATTTCTTGGTGTTTCAATTGTGATGAAGGATTTTTATAAAATGCCAGTAGTTGTAGCTTTAATAATTGCATCAACTATAGCTATACTTCAAAACAGAAAAATACCTATAGAATTAAAAGTTGAAAGATTTTGTAAAGGTGCCGGAGATTCCAGCATAATACTCATGTGCTTGATTTTTATCCTGGCAGGTGCTTTTGCGGAAGTGAGCAAAGCTATGGGAGCTGTGGATTCTACTGTAAATCTTGGACTAGCTGTTTTCCCACCTGGCTTTATGGTAGCTGGTATATTTATAATTGGCTCTTTTTTATCCATGTCACTTGGAACTTCTGTTGGAACTATAGTGACGCTAACACCTATTGCAATTGGGATTGCACAGAAAACGGGTTTACCCATTGCATTTTTAGTTGCTGCTGTTGTCAGCGGAGCTATGTTCGGTGATGGACTGTCTATGATATCAAATTCTACTGTAGCTGCTACAAAAACCCAGGATTGTGAAATGGTAGACAAATTCAAGGCCAATATAAAAATAGTATTTCCTGCAGCTGTTATAACTCTGCTCATATATTCCTTTTTAACTTTTGGCATGCAGGTCAATCACACAGGAGCTTATAACTATCAGTTTATTAAAATACTGCCTTACATAGCTGTACTGGTAGTGGCTTTAACAGGCTTTAACGTAGTATTGGTGCTGGTTGGAGGTATCGTATTAGCAGCTGTAATAGGTCTTATTTATGGTTCTTTTGATATATTTACGGTATTTCAGCTTTGTGCAAAAGGTATTGCGGGTATGGAAGACATATCTATAATATCCATATTAATTGGTGGTATAGGTGAATTGATAAAATTCAACGGCGGTATAGATTTTTTGCTGAATACAATACAAAAAAGAATTCACTCCAAGAAAGGTGCCGAATTTGGCATTGGTGTGCTGGTTAGTTTAGTAGATCTATGTACTGCCAATAATACTGTTTCTATAATTATAGTCGGTTCACTAGCTAAAGATTTATCTGAAAAATATGGTGTAGATAGAAGAAAATCTGCCAGTCTTTTAGATACCTTTGCCTGCTTTGTACAGGGATGTATACCTTATGGTGCCCAGCTTTTGGTTGCTTCCAGCCTTGCGGCAATTTCACCATTTTTAATAATGAAATATCTCTGGTATCCGTATCTTTTGGGGGTTGCATCAGTGCTGGCCATAATATTTGGAATACCAAAGTTTAAAACTCCGGCTAAGGGGTGCGTAAAATTAAGCGCTTAGACTCCTGAGGGTAATGAACAAATATCAATTTATTTTTTACTCAGAATATATTTGATATGGATGAAATAGAGGAACTTGAGAAATATTTTTAAGAAAATATTAAGGAAGTTGTTCTAAAATTACTATGATTATTTTGAAAGGAGGTTTTACTAATGGGTATTTCTTCGATTTCATCCATATCAAGTTCGCAAATATCATTTAATAGTAATGATTCGAGTAAGCTTGAAAGTGAAATAGAAAGTATTCAGCAGCAGATAAATCAGGAAAATTTAAGCAAGGATGATGAAAAAACAAAGAAAGTCAAAATTCAAGAATTGGAGAACAAACTGTATCAATTGGAATCACAGCTTCGACAGGGGCAGTCACAGAAAATAGAGAATGTAAAAGTTAGCGGCAATGATAATTCCAATAATCTGTCAGACAAGAATTCAGATAGCACAATCGATGTATTTGCGTGATTATGGAAATTAAATGATGTAAGAAAAAGGTAAGTCAATAGCTGATTAAGACTTACCTTTTTTTTTATGATAACGATTTGTTTGCAAAGCTTATCTTTTTTGAATGGTATAATGGTATAATAAAAATGTAGAACAATTTAAGAAGGTGAACCAGCTGGTAAAAAATTATATGGAGGATGTGGTGGATAAACTTTTGCCTGAGGTTTTAAAAAACTATGACAATATATGTAAATGCCCCAAGTGTATTGATGATATAAAGGCTATAGTTTTGAACAACCTTAAGCCTAGATATATATCTACGGAAAAGGGGCTTTTATATACTAAAATTAACGAGCTTTCCAGAGAATTTAACACTAATGTGATAAAGGAAATAGCATTGGCTATAAATATAGTATCTGAAAACCCACATGATTGTTAAAAAACCAGCGTCATTTAGACGCTGGAAATATTGAGTTTTTTTCTTTTAGAAACAATTATGACTGTGAATTATTTTGCAAGTTCGTATATTGCATGAGCATATATTTTGGCGTTCGTTATTAGATCTCCTATTTCGATGTATTCATTGGCCTGATGGTCAAGATCCGGTTTCCCGGGGAATATTGGTCCAAATCCAATTATATTTGGAAGTTCTTTGGCGTAAGTTCCTCCGCCTATTCCATAAGCTTTTCCTTCCTTACCCGTCTGTTCAGTATAAACTTTAAGCAGGGTTTTGACCAATTTACTGTCTTCTGAAAAATAAAGAGGTTCATCAGCTGCCACTCTTTCTATTTTTGCACCACACTCTGCAAATTTTTTGGAAAGGGTGTCCATGATTTTTTCACCTTCCACAGTAACGGGATATCTCATGTCTATCCACAGGTCAGCTGCTTCTTCATCGATTTCGGCAACTCCTACATTCCAGGATAATTTTCCCGAGGGTTTGTCTTTGCAGGCTATTTCAAGTGAAATACCCTCTGTATCAAATCCGATGTACTTGTTGAAGAAGTTTATATAGTCTGCGAGAGGAGAAGATTTTTTTACAATAGTTCCTAAAAAGTCAAAAGTCTGCATTATGGCATTTTTACCCAATTCAGGTGTACTTCCATGAGCTCCTACTCCAAAGGTATGCAAAACTACGCCGTTGTTTACTATTTCGGTTTTCATGTTGTAGCCTTTTTTATCTGCAAATTCCTTTACTGCTTTGACAATACTTTCTGTGTCTTTTGTGGCTATCACAGTTTCACATTTATCGGGTACCATGTTGGGCCTTATTCCGCCTTTTAATGATTTGATTTTGATTTCACAATTACAACAAGAACTTAATTTTTTGACAACGTGAAATCTTCTTATGCCCTTTTCAGCATTTATAAGTGGATACATGGCATCTGGAGTAAATCCGGATATAGGAGCCTTTTCCTTTTTATTATAAACGTGCATTTCAGAACTTCCAGTTTCTTCATTTGTTCCGAAAATAACTCTTACTTTTTTTGAAAGCGGTATTTTAAGATCTTTTATGGCCTTTAGTCCGAAAAGGGATGCAATTGTTGGACCTTTGTCGTCCAATGTACCCCTTCCGTAAATCTTGTCTTCATGAATTTCAGCCCCATAAGGTGGATGAATCCAATTGTCTCCTTCCGGCACTACATCCATATGTCCGAGAACTGCTACATAATCTTCTCCTTCACCATATTCTGCATATCCGTAGTATCCATCCTCTTCCTTATATGTTTTGAACCCAAGATCGGCTGCAATTTCGAGAGCCTTATCCAGAGTTTTCCCTACGCCTTCGCCAAAAGGAATGCCTGGTTTTCCTTCACCCTGGGTGCTTTTGATTTTAACTACCTCTTGAGTTGCCTTAATCAATTCTTCTTTCATCTCATCGATTTTTTTATTAAGTTGCATGCATATTCCTCCTTGTTTTTGATACTCTTTATCAAGTTATTGATGGATCCAGCTGGAGTTCGTTCATAATTTATTTAACATGATTATTGTATACCTTTTTCTGTAATTTTTCAATATGCATGAATTTTTTATTGATTGAATTTATTTTTATGATTAATTTAATTCAATTTTCTTAAATTTAGCACATCTTGTTTTTATTTTATTGGCAGACTACTGCGAACATAGGGATCAACTTATCTAGGTGTGCAGCAGTGTTTATTTCCGTAAGTATTAGCAATGACAGCTTTCGAATAAGACAACAGGGAAGATGTCCAGGGCTTGTTTATACATCCCCGGACATCTTCCCTGTTTTAAATGGAATCTGGAAATTTGTGAGATTTATGTCAGCCTTTTATTGAAGATGCCCAGAAGCTGGAGTTTTTTGATTCTATTTCGGATTCTACCGGTATCTATGGAATATAATCCCTTTTCTTTCATCCTGTTAAAATATTCTGCCCCGGCAAAAGTATATCTGTTTTTTCTGCCTTCAGGAGTTTTTATTCTGCTGTTGGCATAACTTATTATGTCGCCTACAGCGGTATCTGCGGGCAAAACAAGAGTTGGAAATTTAAGTGCAGATCTCACTGCATTATGGCCTGCTAGTGATCCCGTACATATAGCTTCAGTGTGTCCCACAAATAATCCGCTTTTTTCGCCGCCGCAGAAAAGATTTTCAAGGCCCACTACTTTCAAATCATTGGATACGGGAGCTACAGAAAGATATCTTATGGAATTTCCCTTTCCGCCGGAATAGGGATCGATGAATTTTACGTTTTCGAGTCCGTGTATTTTTCTGAGCTTACTCAGCGGGTAATATGAGGTCATGAGCTTTACATGTCCCGTATCAAGTAGGATTATATTTTCTGCAAATTCTTTTAGGGCATACTGTTGGCATACCTTTGCCTTTAGTTTGTCTAAATTTACATCCTCCTTTGGAACCTTTAAAACAACTACCCCTTTTTTCTCGAGTTCATTCACAAGTTCTTTATCCAGGGTTTCTTTGGCTAATTTGCAGGAACCGCTGAAAGCTCCGTAATTTCCATCTGTCCTCTCACCGTGAAGATCATCTATACCGGCACACTTACTTATGCTAACTCTCGGACCGAAGGATGGACACCTGAGTACACACATGGAACATCCGTTGCCGTATCTTATACAGTTTCCCATGGGACCTGTAGAACCGGTAGTTTCAACAAATACATCTGCTTCCTCATAATTCCCGGTTGAGGTATATATACCTTTGATTTTACTGCCATCCATTTTAACATCCACTACCCGTGATTCAAAATTTATCTTTATACCTTTGCTTAAGATATATTTTCTGACTTCGGGCTCTATCTTATTTACATCGTAAAGCCATGCATGTGCATGATTTGGAAAATCCAGATTTTTATGCCTGGTAAGCTTGTCTGTAATGCCTATGAGATCTCCTGCTCCTAGAGCTGTTATTTCCTCGGCAGCTGTGTATCTGCCGTTGTTTCTCATTATTCCTCCTACATTTCCAAGTCCGAGAACCATATCGGTTTTTTCATAAATAACCACCTCGGCACCTGCTTTCACTGCTGTTAAAGCTGCTGCACATCCGGACCAGCCAGCTCCAATCACTATTACCTTCATAAAAAATGACCTCCTATATAAATTTTCTATCTTTAAATAATTCCCTGGGATCCATTTGTACCTTGCATAACCTCTTCACTACATCATTTTTGTAATGCTTGGTACAGCTGGAACATATGCCCTCACCGCAGTTCATTTTGGAATTGTTGCAGCAGGAAAGAGCAATTGACTTATCGGCAAATTGAATAATTCTGTATATTAGAATATCTGGACCGCCGCAGTGGATGAGATTTATATTTCCTCCGGATAGACAGTCTTTTAGAATGGATTTGAAGTTTTCTGTAAGGTATCCATTTTCAAGTATTCTGCAGTTTACAATTTTAGAACTGTAGTCATTGAGGTATTTTTCGCTGAAATTATTTTTGAATTGGGTGTCTATGAAGGAGATAATCTTGTTGTTGTTTGAGTGCAGTTTTTTCATAATGGGAATTGAAGGCGCAATTCCTATGCCGCAGGCTATAATCAGTGAGGTGCCATTTTTAGCTTCATATATATTTGAAAGACCCATTATTCCGTTGAAAAAAGGACCCCGTACTGATATCCTGTCGTTTTCATTTAAAGAAAATAAATTTTTAGTCTTGATTCCATTCAGTTTTATGGCGATCTTCAGGGTGTTTCTGATGACATCAGCCTCCATTATTGATATCGGAACATCATAATAAACCGGATTTTCAGTATTTTTTAGGAATACGAAACTTCCTGGGTAAACAAGTTCTCTTGTTAGATCTTCAGGAGCTTTTAAAGTGAGTATGCATAAATTTTTATCAGGAGTTTTCTTTTTTAATATTGTACATGTATAAGTTCTTCGCAGATTTTGAGCCTTACTGCCATTGGATATATATTTATCATATATGCAAACGCCGCACCAGTTTTTGCACTGACAGAATTTTTCACCCGAGAGTTGTGAGCAGAGCACGCAATCCAGGGTTTCTGCAAGATGACATGGGCAGTATTCACCTCCAGCATCGATACAATTCATAAAAATAACCTCCGTCTATAATATAAGCTGTATAATATTAGATTATTTTCCAGCAGAATTTTTGTTACTTCTCATGGATATTGAAATGACGTATTTTTATTTTGAAGTAGTCTGCATAATATTTTTAAACAAGCTAAAACTACTAGGGGTGATACTTATGGATAATTTCAGTATAAACGGCAATATACAGAGGATCATCAGCGGCCTTGGAGATACAGAAACGGTTATAACAAGGTCCTTTGAAATAGGATATAAGCTTCCAATACAGGCAGTACTTATTTATGTAAATTCTCTTGCAGACAAAGAATCTATAAATCGAAACATATTAAATCCCCTTATGCTGCATACAGATGACAATTTGTACCTGTCGTCGAATCTGTGCAGTACAATATGCAAGAAATATATAACTTCAAGTAATACGCTTATAGAAAAGGATATTGCTCAGGCCATATTTGCCTTGAAACGTGGAGATACTGTGTTGATTATAGAACATATAAGTGAATTTATAATAATAGATACAAGGGACGGAAAATACAGGCAGATATCAGAGCCTTTGAATGAGTATGCAGTCAGGGGATCGAGAGAAGGATTTGTTGAAAACCTGGAAACAAATGTAAGCTTGATTAGGAGGATAATAAAACATCCGGATCTCACTATCGAAAATTTTACCTTGGGGAAATATACTCAAACAGATATAAAATTGATATATATAGACAGTATTGCAGATGAGAAGATCATGAAAAACATACGTGATAGGCTGGCTGTTATAGATGTGGATTCGATAACGGGGGTGGGTATTGTAGAACAGTATATAGAAGATCATCCCTGCAGTTTGTTCCCTCAATGTTTTGCAACTGAGAGGCCTGATATAGTCATAAATGATTTAATGGAAGGAAGAGCTGTAATACTGTGCCAGGGGACACCTTATGCTCTTGTAGTACCGGCATTGTTCACAGAATTCTTTCAGGCAATAGAGGACTATTATGAAAGAAGTGTATTATCTTCCTTGATTAGGATTTTGAGGTTGATCGCAGTTATTTTAGTTATAACTCTTCCTGCTGCCTATCTGTCTTTTATAAAATTTAATGCAGAGCTTATACCGATACAATTTCTCCTGCCTTTAGTATCTACAAGAAGGGGGCTGTTATTGACTCCTCTAATTGAAATATTGTCCATGGAAATGGTAGTGGAATTTTTAAGAGAAGGAGGATTGAGGCTTCCGGGCAAAATAGGGCAAACTCTTAGTTTAGTTGGAGGGTTTATTATTGGCGATGCGGCATTAAGAGCGCGTCTGGTTAGTCCTGCTACTCTTGTAGTTGTGGGAACAGCTGTAATTGGAACATTCGTCATTCCCAATTATGACATGTCACTTTCTATACGTATAGTGAGGTTCCCGATGATAATACTTGCTGATATATTTGGAATTGTAGGTATTGCTGCTGGCTGGTATCTCATTTTGTTACATCTGTTTTCAATGAACAGTTTTGGAGTACAGTATCTGTCTTTTAAAAGGAACGACTTGAAGGATATATTCATTAGGGCACAGTTGTGGAATATGGATGAGAGGCCTGAAGCTATACCAAATAAAAACAAGATCAGGCACGGAGGCTCTATGAAAAAATTCAGGAGGAAGCATTGATGCAGAACAGCCTAGAAAATAAAATAACTTCATATCAGCTGCTTTGTATTTTAACGGGTACTGCTGTAGGCATAGGTTTGATAAGTCTTCCAAATGAAGTAACTCAAATAGCCAAGCAAAATGGCTGGATTTCAGTTATTATCGGTGGAGTCTATCCTCTATATCTGGTGTATATTGCGTGTATATTGCAGAAAAAGTTCCCAGATAAGAATATATTACAGTTGAGCAGACAATTTTTAGGAACTTTTTTAGGAAACTTTCTAAATTTGATCTTTATGTCTAATTTTGTACTGTACACTACGGCTGTTGCATCCGGGCTGACCATTCTTTTGACAACTTTTATAATGTATTTTATGGTTCCTGTGAGATTACTTATATTTATAGTGTTTCTAGGAGCCATATCGAGTTACAGCGGATTAAAACCTTTGGCAAGTATAAATGAACTGATCTTTATATTTACTATAGTGGTTTCTCTTATCTCACTTGTTGCACTGGGCAAAGGAAAACTTATAAATGTACTTCCTATATTTGATCTGAATACTAAACTTTTGCTCAGAGGAAGCATTGAATCGTGTTTCTCATATGGTGGTACGGAAATAATTTTTTTGTTTTATCCTCTGTTAAGCGATAAAGAAAACTTTAGAAGCTGTGCGTTAAAAGGTGTACTATTTATAGTGATCTTGTATTCATCCTTAACTTTTTTGACAGTATATTATTGTGGAATAGACTTAGTAAAGAAATCTTTCTGGGCAGTACTTATAGCTGCTAAATCTATTGAAATACCGATAATAAATAATTTCAGGTTTATATTCATGTTTCTGTGGAGTATAGTAAATTTTAAAACTATTTCCAACAATTACTTTGCATCTGTATTTATTTTACAGGATTTGTTTAAAAGGTCTTCGATAAAAAAACTGTCTGTAATTATATATCCCCTTATAATATTGATATCTTCTACATATCTAAATGAAGAATCTCGGAGAACTTTTTTAAAATTTATAATTCCAAAATACACTTTATTCAATATAGCATACCTGACCATAGTATGCTGTATGGCACTTATAAAAAAGGATGGTTTAAATGAAAAAAAATAAATTTTTAATTATAATACCGTTATTAGTTATAGTATTTTCATTTTTTATAACGGGGATAAAAGATTCAGATGTGGTTGAAAACCTGGAAATAGTAGCTGGAATAGGATCAGATATTGAATATGAAACTCCTGATATAATATCATACAGCACACCTTTGTCCGTCTATATATTTGGCGATACCAGTGAAAATGATGAGAACATCAGGGTAAGTAGTGCAATAAGAAGGGGAGTTGGAGGAACTTTAGGTAAAACCAGGGAGAACAGACAATCCTTATCAGACAAAAAAAGCATATTTGGATTTGAAAAGGTATATGTAATAAGTGAAGACAGTGCTGTTTGCGGAATTGGACCGGTAATAGATATATTATTCAGAAACCCCCAATTAAATGATACAGGCTATTTTGTAATATGTAAATGTAAGGCTGAGGATATGCTTTCCCATAAAGTAAAAGGTTATCCAAGTTCCTCTGATTTTATAGAGGGCCTGTTAAAAAATGAGTATAATTATTCCTTTTTCCCAAAAGATACAAAGATAACGGATTTGTACACTTCACTTTATGTTGAAGGTATCAATCCTGTAGTACCTTACATTGAAATAATCGATGACAATATAAAGGTATCAGGCATGGCCTTATTTAAAGAATCACGCATGGTGGCAAAATCAAGTTTTGATGACAGCAAATGGCTTAATCTAATGGGAAATGATAAAGGCCGCGGAATTGTGAGTCTACAAAAGACTGCAAAAAATTATGCAGACTTCTATGCGTATTCATCAAAGAAAGTCTATGTAAATAAAATCGGAGGAAAACTTCATTTTACAATAAATTTAAGGTTGAAAGGAGATATAATTACAAATACCTATTTTAAAGATCTTTCAAAAAATAAAGATGTTAAAAAGACCTTTGAAAATGAAATTGAAGAGAAGGTACGCAAGAATTGCTGTTCAATTATAAATAAAATGAAGACGGAGTATAGAACAGATTGTATAGGTCTTGGCCAATATGCTGCAGCTAAATATGGAAGATGGAGCAATACGGATTGGAACAAAGAAGTGCTTAATTCCAATATAGATATAAATGTGAAAGCATCTATAGAGAATTGGGGACGTGGTTCTTTTGAAAAATAATTTTGGATCACATATTTGTATTGGAGAACAATTTATTATATAATATATATTACTAGGGAGAATAAGCTAGCGGTTACAGTATAAGGTAATATGTATGACAATTTAAAATATTTCATAAATCTAAGTACAAGGAGGAGGTAGGTTACTATGCCAAATTTTGCAAATCCATTTCAAGGAAATGTGGACAGAAAGATGACTAAAGAGGAGCTTATTCAGGCTGTGAGACTTGATATTGCAGGAGAACTTGAGGCCATATATCTGTATGAATCACATGTGCTGGCAACAGATAATGCTGCAGCCAAGAAGGTGATAGCAGACATAAGGGATGAGGAGAAAGCACATATAGGTGAATTGATGTCCTTGTTGAAGATACTTGATCCTGAAGAAGCAAAACATTTTGCAGACGGTGAAACAGAAGTTGCAGAGATGATGGAAGAGTTGAATATTCAAATTCCTGAAGTAAAAGAAAAGCCTAGTCAGGACAAATCCGCCCATAAAACTGTGGGCAGTTTGATAAAGGATTGAGGGGGGAAATAGTCATGGATTATTTATCAAGAGAAAGTGCACCTTTTTCAGATAATTTGTGGGGAAAAATAGATGATACAGTTGTTAATACTGCAAGCCGCGTGTTGATTGGAAGACGTTTTTTAGATATTTTTGGACCTCTTGGTGCGGGTATACAAAGTATAAGTTCGGACAATCTTGATGAGAGCGGATCGATAGAAGAGGAAACTTCAGAGGGAATATCGAGAATTAAGAACAGAAAATATGAGGAGATACCACTTGTGTATAGTGATTTCACTCTTCTTTGGAGAGACATTGAAAACAGTGAAAAACTGGGTTATCCACTGGATCTATCAGCAGCTGTGTCCGCTGCAGAAGCATGTGCGCGAAAAGAGGACAAGCTGATTTTCCTGGGAAATGAGAATTTTGGATATGAGGGAATTTTTAATGCAAAGGGTACTAATAAAGTAGAGAAGAGTGAATGGAAATCGGGAGAAAATCCATTTACGGATATTGCTTCAGCTGTCGAAATTTTGACCAAGCAGGGTATTTATGGAAGACTCGCATTAATTGTAAGTCCTGATCTGTACCTGCAGATGCAGCGTATACAACCTGGAACAGGAGTGCTTGAAATTGATAGAATTGGTAAGCTTCTGAATGGGAATATATTTACAAGTCCTGTTCTTGGAACAAATAAGGGGGCACTTTTATGTACTGAACCTAATTATATAGACATTGTAATAGGTCAGGATATAGCAACAGCATACCTTGAACTCAGGGAATTAAATCATATTCTTAGAGTTTTAGAAACGGTGCTTTTGAGAATTAAAAACAGAAAATCCATAGTTATTTTTGAATGATTGGATTTTAATTAGAGAAGCAAATTCTTTAGGGAATTTGTTTCTTTTTTACGATACAATATATTGTGATTGTGCTTGACAATTCTGTGAGTTTGTGAGAAACTGAATTTGTCATATAATAACTTTATTAAAAAATAAAAGAAAAATATATAGGTGAATTTTACTTAAAAGGAAAGCAAGATGAAAAGTCTGCACGGTCCCGCCGCTGTGAAAGAGGAGCCCTTATAAAATATGCCACTGGGAAACTGGGAAGGCTATAAGGGTGATGAATCCAAGTCAGAAGACCTGCCTATATATTAGTGACCATTCGACTCTACGAGTGATAGGGAGGTGACTAGATGGTGAAATTTTATGATTCTTTATATAAATCATAACCCCTTAGCATTTGCTGAGGGGTTATGATTTATTTGGCTTTGGTTTAAAATATTACAATTAAACTAGGGGGTATTAAAAAATGCATATTGAAGATGGTATTTTATCGCCTCAAGCGTGGGGAACATGGTATGCAATAAGTGCTGTGTTTATGGTACCTGGAGTTAAAGAAATCAAGAAAAGAGTTAAAGAAAATTTATATTATAAACCATTTTTAGCAATGGTAGGAGTAGCTGTGTTTGTCATATCATGTATGCATATTCCTGTACCTGTGACAGGTTCCTGCTCTCACCCATGTGGTACTGCACTGGCGGCTATTATTGTTGGGCCCTTTGCTACAGGAGTGATTTCAGCTATTGTATTGTTTTTTCAGGCTATATTTCTGGGACATGGAGGTATAACTACTATTGGTGCCAATACTTTTTCTATGGGTATAGCGGCAGGTATTTTGGGATATCTGTGCTGGAAAATTTTAAGATATTTTAAGAGTCCCATCTGGCTGGCAGCGGGAATAGCGGGTTTCATGGGTGACATAATTACTTATCTGGTAGCTGCTTTGGAGTTGGCAATAAGTTTACATGGACATGTTCCTTTGATGAAGCAGTGGATGATATTCTTTTTAGGCTATGGACCTACGCAACTGCCTTTAGCTATTGCAGAAGGTGTGTTTACAGCTTTGGTTCTTCAGGTTATGGTAAAAAGGAGACCTGATTTGTTACCTGGTATACTTAAAAAAGGGGAGGCGAGGTAATTATGGAATCAAGCAACAGTATGGGCAGCAAAAAAGGCAAGAGTATTAAATTTTTAGACAAATTTACACGTGTTATGTTAACAGTTATGATAATTATATTTATATTTATATTTGGAGCATCGAAGTACATGGTCAATCATAAAATGGAAGCCGGAGGTACGGATGACAAAGTGAATACTATGGCTTCTGTTACAGCTAAGACAGACCATAAACCTTTTATCGAGCTTCCTGGTGATGCACAGGTAGGAGCATTTTCTGTAGCAAATTTTTTCGCAGGTTTAATAGTGGGACATCATTGGGAAAAATTATTTGGCGATTCCAGTAAAAATAAGTTAAAGGAAGAATAAATTATGGAACTATCTTCATTTGGCAGGATATCTGGCAATAAAAGTTTTTTACACCGTTTAGATGGAAGAGTAAAAACCGTACTGTTTTTAAGTGCAATTATAATAACAACTTTTTTGTCCAAGTGGTATCTTATAGTATCTCTGTGGATGCTGTCTATAATTGGATATTATACTTTGGGTGTTCCCTGGAAAAGACTTATAAAAAGGCTTCTCATACCTTTTAGTATAGCATGGCTTGTATTTGTAAGTGTACTTTTTACAAATGGGGAAACTGTTTTAACATATATTCCCTTTGGAACTTATCATCTGAATATATACAGAGAGGGACTTGCGCTTGGAACTTTATTGATGCTGAGAATAATGGCTGCAGTTAGTCTTGCATGCATACTTTCTTTTTGCACTCCGATGATTGAAATACTGGAAACCCTCAGAATACTAAAAGTTCCTTCGATTATAATAGATTTAGCTGATATGATGTATAGGTACATATTTATAATTGAAGATACGGGCAAAAATATGAGATATGCACAACTAAGTCGTATGGGGGATAGATCCAGCTGGCTGCGTCGTATAGAGGATACGGGCAAAATAGCGGTGTATATTATGATAGAATCTTTAGATCGAAGTGTAAGAGTTTATAATGCTATGCTTTCAAGAGGATATAATGAAGATAGTAGACAAGCTAAGTTTTTTACTTACCCTATTCCAGCTGGAGATTTTCGTTTTGGAATTTTGATAATGGCTTTATTGATGGTTTTAATTTTGATAAATATATTTGTTTAAAGGAGAATAGTTATGTCACTTATTGAAGTGGATAAAGTCAGCTATGCCTATAGTGATGGCAGCCTGGCACTTAGAAATGTTAATATGAAGATAAAAAGGGGAGAAAAAGTGGCAATACTGGGGCCAAATGGAGCAGGTAAATCGACACTTTTCCACCTATTTAATGGAATTTCAAAACCTAAATCCGGCATTATTACGATAAATGGACTGAAAGTATGCAAAAAAAATTTAGTTAAAATAAGACAGATGGTAGGCATGGTATTTCAGGATTCCGATGATCAACTTTTTAATTCTACAGTTCGCCAGGAAATAGCCTATGGTCTTTTAAACATGGGAATGAGCGGAAAGAAGTTAGAAGATACCATAGCATGGGCGTTAGATGTGGTTGGAATGAAAGGATATGATGACAAAAGTCCCCATAATTTAAGCGGAGGACAGAAAAAGAGGATTGCACTTGCAAGTGTTCTCGCTATGAAGCCCGAGGTGATGGTGCTGGATGAACCTACTGCAGCTCTTGATCCCAGGGGAGTATACAAGTTGATTAAGCTTTTGGATCTTATAAATAAAAAGCTGAAAATTACTTTGATTTTTGCCACCCATGATGTAGATACAGTTCCTCTTTTAGCTGATACAGTTTATCTTTTAGATAAAGGAAGCATTGTGATGGGAGGTACTACTGAAGAAGTATTCAATCAAAAAGAGCTTATTCGAAAAATTAATTTAAGGCTTCCAAGAGTAGCTCATTTAGTTGAAATACTAGGTAAGGATGGAATGTTAAATGTGGATAGCCTTCCACTTACTATTGGTCAGGCAAAAGAAGTTCTGGAAAACCACCGGGGGTCGTGAATAAATTGTGAACAAAGCTTAAATTTTTCTAGAAGCACAGTTTGATTATTATAGGTATGGTTATTATGGACAACAGGGAAGAAAAAGATACTATAAAGGCTGAATACTCCTTGTCCTTGTTGAAATTTTCTGCAAAGATTGTTGTAAAAGCGCCGGCAGGCATAGCCTGCATTAAAATCAGCGTTTTTATGACAATGGAATTTTCACCACATAAAATTGAAATAAGATACAGTGCTCCAGGTAAAATTATGAGTTTTATGAGTGAGCCATAGTACAAACTCTTGTCCTTTATAATCTTTCTAAGCTCACTTCTTGACAACAAACTTCCTATTATAAGCATGGATATTGGGGTGGTAAGTCCTCCCACCATATTTATGGTATCCATGAGTATAATAGGTATTTTTATTGAAAAAATCATTATTATGAGTCCTATAAAAGAGGAAATTATTCCAGGATTTTTTAAAGATTTTTTCAGGCCTTTGAGGCTCTTTTTATTATTAAAGAGCATTACTCCGTAAGTCCATACAAAAATGTTGAAAAGTATATTGAAAACAGCAGCATACACCACTCCTTCCTTTCCAAAAACGCTTTGGGCCACCGGAAATCCCATGAAACCGCAGTTGGAAAACATCATGGCAAACTCAAGAGTATTTCTTTTTTTCTTGATGTAGACATTGCAATTTATGGTGATAAAATAACATTTGATATATTATCAAAACTTCATGCAGACCTTGAGTATGAAAGTCCTATGCCCTATTTTTTTGATATTGTGGATTATACGCATTTGAATCATCAAAAATTAAAAGAACACATCGATAGAGTAGGAAAAATTATTTACAAGAATAAAAAAAGAGGTTAGATCAAGTGTTTCTTGGGTTCAGATGGAGTTTGTTTATAAGAAATACTTTTCTCCATCTGAACATTATTTAATATTTGTTCTTTGCACTTTTTTTCAAGTTTGTTATCTGCGCCTTTGATATTTCTGTATAAATCTATGAAATTCATATGATGGGTATTTTTAGAGTCATATTTTCCTATTCTGAAGGCAAATTCCACAGCAGGTCCAATTCCCACTGCAGATATCAGAGTGCCAATTCCAGCAGGGCCTCCTAAAAAGAATCCTATTATCAAAACTGTAATTTCCATGCTTCCTCTTATAAGCCACACTGGTTTATTCAGCTTTTTTACAAGACCTTCCATGAGTCCGTCTCTGGGACCAGCGCCCAGCTCAACTCGCAGATAAAAATATGTGGATATGCCCATGAGTATAATAGATAGTATGAGCATCAATATTTTCCCTGTAATATTTTGAGGTGTTCTAAATATACCTGTGTTGTTCATTAAATCCACGAAGATTCCAACGAAAAACATATTAAACACGCTTCCAATTCCGGGAATTACTCCGAGAAAAATCGAAAGCAGTATTATGCCAAGGCCTACGATTTGAGTTACTTGTCCTAAAGAAAAAATGGAATGATTTACTATACCCATGTGAAAAACATCCCAGGGGCTCATTCCAAGTTTTGAATAGAGTGCCAGAAGTATTGATATAGAACATAAAAAAAAGCCAAAAAATAGAGAAGGCATTTTAAATAATAATTCTATACATATGCTTTTATAAAATTTCATGATTTATTCCACCGTCTCTTTCCACAATGTAATTTTATATTAGAAGTTTAATAGAGAATTGTCAACTACTATAATATTTAAAGCAATTCCGGCCGCTTTTTTTTGCAAGATAAAGTGCTTTGTCTGCATTATTAATGCATTTTTGTATATCGTCTTCGCTAATTATATGCATGGAAAATACACCTAAACTCACAGTTATAAAAGAAGAGCACTTTAGAGCCTCATTTGAGACTTGAATTTTAGAAATAGCATCCATTATATTTTTGGCAGTTTTTAAAATGTCTTTTTTTCCTGTATTAAAGGCTGCATAAATGAATTCATCACCGCCCCACCTGGCAGCAAATCCAGAAAATTGCTTGGCAATTGAATTTATCTGTCCGGCTGTTTTTACAAGCACTTTATCTCCATATATATGTCCATAACTATCGTTAAACCATTTAAAATTGTCAATATCTATTACTATTATGGAAAGCAAAAAATTTGTCTGATTGGTATTTTCGAAAGGTATATGCATATAGTTGTTGAAGCTTCTTCTATTTGCAATACCTGTCAGCTCGTCAATAGATGAAAGGCTTTTAAGCAGTCTGTTTGCCTCTTCCAATTTATTGTTAATGGATTTATTCAGTAATGTTTCATATCTCAAAAGCCGGTTTGATTTTTTTAACATTGTAGTGCTCTTATATGTTTTACAATAATTATTATATATAACTCTTGAAACAAAAAAACAGATTGGAATAAATAGGCCCAGATTAAAATAATGTGTAATCAATGTGATACTGTATTTTTGAAAAAATGGTAATCCTATAATTAGAACCAGGGAGGATGATAAAATTGAAATCAAAAAACTGCCTGTAGACATTATAAAAAAGCTGGAACAGGTCATCATATTTATCATAAAAACCATCAGGTGGCCATAGTGTTCCTGGTCAATTAAGGAAATGATACTTCCCCATATCATGATAAAATTTATATAAAGCACTATTGTAAGTTCATTTTTCCTTATTGTTTTGACAGTGTTATTTGCAATTTGGAAGTTTTTATAATATATTGATAAAAATAGCAAGTTCATTCCGATAAAAATTATATAAAATGGCAGATAAATAAAGATATAATCTTTATAGGGATAATATATTGAGCCTGCGATATTTACGATTATGAACCATATTTGACAGATAATAAATACTTTTGCCAGTATCCTTAATCTTGAGATATTATTTTTGACCATATCTGTTCTGAAATTTATATCATCGTATTTTTGGAAAAAGATCTTCTTAAAAAAATTGTTTTTCATAAGACATCCCTCTGAATAAGTTATGGACAATTATATCATTCTATTTTATAAAAATCAATAAAAAGGACAACTATCCTATGAAGTATTTGAGTACATTCACTTTGACAAATAGGGTAAAATAGATATTGATGGGTGATACTATATTTGCTGTAGGAGAATAATAATGTATAGAAAATTAAAGATAGTGAACAGGGGAACTGATCCCGAGGACAACAGGTGGTTTTCAAAAGAATCTGTTTTAAAGCTTCAAAAAGCACAGCAGGAGGTAGAATGGCTTCTTAACAGGAATTATAAAGTATCTTCTATTTTAGAGATGGTTGGGAATCATTATCAGTTCTCCTCCAGACAAAGAGATGCTTTGAGGCGTTCAACTGCATCCTATGAAAAAATAAAAATAAGAAAATCGAAATGCCTTCCTCCTGATTCATTGAGAGACGAGTTTTTGTATATAGATGGATTTAATCTTATTATTACATTGGAAACAGCCTTTTCGGGGGCTCCTGTGATTTTGTGTAATGATGGGACTTTCAGGGATTTAGCAGGTCTTAGAGGTACCTATAATATTGTTGACAAAACCCATTATGCTCTGAATGCCATAGGGAAAAAACTTGATGATATGCATGTCTGCGGGGTCAATTTCCTGCTTGACAGGGGCGTATCAAATTCGGGAAGGCTGAAAAAATTTATTTTGGAACATTCTGTAGAATGGCATGCCGATACGGAAGTAAATCTTATGAATGGGGTGGATTCTTTTTTATATGAAAAGGAAAATATAGTGACAAGCGATTCTATAATACTTGATGAATGTTTCAGCTGGTGCAATCTTGCCAGGTCTATTATAGAGGATTACATAACCGATGCTAATATAGTGAATTTAAGCGGTAAAATATAAGAAAAACTTAAATGGGCATAAAGTTCAAAGATCCAAACTTTGAACTTCATTTTTAAAACAGCCGATTTTTTTACCCTAAAAATTTTTTTATGGTGATTTTCAATTTTTCAAGAGGAAATGGTTTTGAAATATAGTCGTCCATACCACTCCCAATGCACATTTCCCGGTCTCCCAGCATTCCATATGCAGTCATTGCCACTATGGGTACATGATTTCCAGTATGGATTTCATTTTTCCTTATTATTTTTGTGGCTTCAAGTCCATTTAATTCAGGCATCTGTATATCCATGAGTATTAGATCCACAGAAGTATTTTTCAAAAGCTTCAATGCCTGTTTTCCTGTATATGCGCATTGATAACTGTATTTTAAATTTTTTATCATATTTCGGACTATCTGCATATTTATATCATTATCTTCAACTATGAGAATGGTTTTATCCATGTTTTTTGATGATGATTTCCTGTTTTCATCAAAATTAGATGAGGAGTTGTTAGATGATTCACTAAAATCCAGAAAGAATTCTGATGTGAAATAAAAGGTGCTTCCGAGATTTTCTGTGCTTTCAAACCATATATCACCATTCATGATTTTTACCAGTTCTTTTGATATTGAAAGGCCAAGTCCCGTGCCTGAATAATCTTTGCTGTATGATATACCCTGCTGAGAAAATTTTTTAAAAATTTCCTTTTTAAATTCATCCTTGATTCCAATGCCAGTATCTTTTATGGAAAATTCAAGTATTATTTTTTCATTTATCTGTGATAATAATTTAATCTTAAAAGTTATTCTTCCGCTCTGTGTGAATTTAAGTGAATTATTAAATAAATTTATCAGCACTTGTCGTAATTTTAATTCGTCACCGGCCATTTTATAAGGTATAAGGGAATCCATGTAATAAGTAAAACCTATATTTTTCTTTTCACAGGCAAATGAAACTTCCCGTACGAAAACGTCAATCATATTTTTAAAATTAAATACTTTTATACAGAGATCAATGTTTCCCGATTCTATTTGGGATATATCTAAAATATTGTTTACTATACCAAGTAGATGTTTTGAGGAATTCTTTAATATTTCAATGTATGGCTCTTCATCTTCATTTATATTCATTAATCCAAGTAATTCAATAGCTCCTATAATGCCATTTAATGGAGTTCTGATTTCATGGCTCATGTTGGCTAAAAACTGGCTTTTGGCTCTATTTGCATTTTCTGCTTCTATTTTAGCTTTTTCTGCCTGTTGTTTAGCCTTGCTCAATTCTTTATAATTAGTTCTCAGCTCTTCCTCGGTGGCTGCCAGTTCTTCATATATAGAAGAGAGCTCTTCATATTTATTTTTCAATTCCTGTTCAGATTTTATCTTTTTAGTTATGTCTCTGGCAATAGTAGATGCTCCTATGACTTTATTGTCCTCATTGTAAATAGGTGAAACACTTATTGATATGGGAAGTTTTGTACCATTTTTGTGCATACGTACAGTTTCGTAATGATTTATCTTTATGTTATTTTTTACTTTGTCTAATATTGAAACAATATCTTCTTTACTTTCATCGGGTATAATCGTGGATATACTTTTACCTATGATTTCTTCTTTGCTGTATCCATAGAGATTTTGAGCTCCCTTGTTCCAGCTCGTAACAATACCCTTTAAATCCTTGGTTAAAATTGCATCTTCAGAATTTTCAATAATGGAAGCTAGTCTTCTTAAGGTATCTTCTTTTTTTACTCTAACTGTAATGTCTTTTATTACAGTTAAAAATAGTATTTCTGAATTATATTTAATTTTAATGTAGGACACTTCAACGGGAAAATTTGAGCCGTTTTTGGTGTGATGCAGGGTTTGAAAGTTTATTTTTTTACCTTCTGATCTTTCAAATTGCTGGTCCATATGAAATGGTTCGTTTGAAGATCCTAGATCAGATATTTTCATGGATAATAGTTCTTCCATTGAATATCCGTAACATTCTACTGCATTTTTATTGGCATACAGGATTTTTCCTTTTAAATTAACTACCAATACAGAATTTTTAGAGTTTTCCAGTGTATCTTTGTCTATTATAAAATTGTTTTGAATATTTTTATTACTTGCTGGATCAATCAATTTAAATTCCTCCAAAGTTCCTTTTTTTAATTAGAATTTTTTCAGCTTTATCCATAGTAAGTGGTCTGCTAAAATAATATCCCTGGATTATACTGCATCCAATTTCTGAAAGTAAGTTCAGCTGTTCTTTTGTTTCTACGCCTTCGGCAATTATTTCATAGTTCAATGATTTTGACAGGTCAATCATGCATTTTATTATGGATTTATTTTTTTTGTTGTAGATATTATTGATAAATGATTTGTCTATTTTTATTGTACTAATTGGCAGAGTGGTCAAGTAATTCAGTGAAGAATAGCCTGTCCCAAAATCATCTATGGAAATTTTAACTCCCCTTTTTAGAAGTGTATTTATAGTTTCAATTTTATAGCTAAATAGATCTATTAAAGTACCTTCTGTTATCTCGATTTCAAGCAGAGAAGGTGAGATGCCATATTTTTCATATATGCTTATAAACCTGTTTGCAAAATTGTACTTTTTTAATTGAATGGGGGAGACATTTATAGATATTTTTTTCAAATCATGATTTTTTGCTTTCATTTTATTGATTGTTTTACATACGGAGTCCAGTACCCATTCACCGATTTCTACAATATTTCCTGTCATTTCTGCTATTGGTATGAATTCATCGGCAGGGACAGATCCAAGTTTTGCATTTTGCCACCTCAACAGAGCTTCGAAGCCTACTACCTGGTTTTTTACAGTATCTACCTGAGGTTGATACAGTACATAAAATTCATTGTTTTTTACAGCTGACTTCAACTCCTGCTCAATATTGATTTTTCTGCGATATGAGTTTAATATTTGACGTTGAAAAAAGGTAAAAGTATTTTTCCCGTTAATTTTGGACTGATATAATGCTAAATCGGCATATTTGTATAGCTCGTCTATATCACTGGCATCTTTCGGAAATATAGTAATACCCATGCTTATTGTTATATATATTTTGTCACCTTTAACTTCAAATGGCTTTTTTAAATAATTGAATATATTGCCGCATAATTTTAATAGTTCATCAGATGAATTGAATTCATTGGCAAGTATTATAAATTCATCTCCACTTATACGATATAATTTTCCTAAACCTTTTATACATGAAATAATCAGCTGGCAAAAGATAATCAATAGTAAATCACCGTAATCATGGCCGAAAGTATCATTGACTAATTTAAAGTCGTCTATATCCATAAACATCAATGCGCCCTTTTGTGAATTGCCCAGAGCTGCTTTGAGGTCGTTTACAAATAGAAGCCTGTTTGGAAGATCTGTTAAAGAATCATAATAGGCAAGATGATCAATGTGTCTTTCCAGTGTCTTCTTTTCAGTAACATCTTCTATTGATCCAGATATCAAGCTGATCTTACCTTGAATATCCCTAGAGGCTTTTCCCCTGATAAGTATAAATTTAATTTCTTCAGCATTGGTTGAAACTCTAAACTCACTTTTATATGTGGAGGTATTTCCATTGAGGAAAAAAATCAGATCATTTTTGGCACTTGCTGTATCGGCATCAGCAGCAGTTTTTTGAATAAAATCAAATAGATCTTTAAAATTGTTTTTACTATTTTCAATTATGTGACTATAATTGCTGGATAAAAAAAATGTACTATTTTCTATATTCCACTCCCAAAGTGCTATGTCAGCTCTTTTTAAGGCTCTTAAATAAATTTGTTCATTTCCTTTACTGTGAATGCACATATTGACCTCCTTCCAATTTAAGTTTGACAGGTTAATGTTGAAGGTTAGGGAAAAATATCATATTTAAGGTAAATTTATTAATATTATATCATAATATGGCATGGTTATTTAAGTATAATTAGGTATACCTAAAAAATTGAAATCAATTATCTTTTTCTAACACAGAGCTGCTTTTATCCAATGGTAATTCTTCAACTGACCTCAATTTTCTCTCTATTGTCCTGGACTTTCTTGAGGCTGTTTCTATGGTATTGCTGGCTTCCTGAAGCTTTTTCTGGGTCTTTTCAAGTATAGCACCAAATTTTGAAAATTGAGTTTTTACTGCACCCAGCAGTTCCCAGACTTCACTGGAGCGTTTTTCAATTGCCAGAGTTCTGAAGCCCATTTGGAGGCTGTTTAAAAAAGCTGATATTGTGGAGGGGCCTGTTATTATGATCTTAAGATTTCTTTGCAGCTGTTCCATAAGACCAGCTTCTTTTGCTACTTCTGAATAGAGGCTTTCCGTGGGGAGAAATATAATACCGAAATCCGTTGTATTTGGAGGATCTAAATATTTTTTATTTACGTCCTGAGCTTCGGATCTTATTCTGGCAATCAGGGCTTTTTTTGATTGTTCCAGTAACAGCTTGTCTCCATTTTCCTCTGCATCCAGTAATTTTTGATAATCCTCCTGGGGAAATTTTGAATCTATAGGTAGATATATAAATTCTTTTTTTTCATCTTTGGATGGAATCTTAATGGCAAATTCAACTCTTTCATTGCTGCCTTTTTTTGTTGCCACGTTTGTTTCGTATTGTTCTTTTGTCATAATATCCTCCAATATGGACTGCAGCTCAATTTCACCAAATGTTCCCCGCACTTTTATATTTGAGAGAGCTCTTTTTAAATCATTGACACCATTTGCAAGGCTTCCTATTTCACCCAGCTGTTTGTAGAGAATTTCCAGTCTCTGACTTATGGAGGAAAAGGATGTGCTGAGCTTTTTATCCAGGGATTCATTGAGTTTTTTGTCAACCAGAGTTCTCATTTCATCGAGTTTTTTACTGTTTTCATTTTGCAGTCCTAAAATTCTTGTTTCTATTGTATCTCTCATCTTGTTGAGCTTTTCTTCATTGGAATTTGTAAGAGCTAGAAGCTGTTTTGAAAAACTGTCAAGCTGGTTTTTCTGTATATCGGAAATATTTTTGAGGTTATTTGAAAGCTCAATATTGCTTTGAGTTTTTAAAGAACTGTTTTCTTGTCTATTTCTTGAAAATTCATCTTTTATTGTAGAATCAATATTTATAAATATGTCTTTTATTGATCTATGTAAATTTGAAATATCTTTTGAACTGATGCTGGTGTTTTTTTTAATTAACAATATAGATGTTAAAATCACATTTGCCATTATGAGTAATATAGTAATAATCTCCATAAAATCACTCCATTTACAAAACTATTGTATAATTATTATAATATTGTTTTTCCGGAAAATAAATAGATCCTTTTGAAATAGCTTTTTTATATTTTATATGAATTTATAGTATTATATTG
>NZ_FXYI02000013.1:0-33332 GCF_900184915.1 Clostridium sp. HV4-5-A1G
CTTAATATTATTATAAACAATTCTCCATAAATATATATATTTTATGGCAATTTATAATTATAAACTATACTAAAAATATCATAAGTAAGTTAAAATATACACTATAGGCTTTATTAAAAAGGAGGTATACCTTTTGTTTCATAATATAATTGTAATTGGTGCAGGTGCTTCTGGCATTATGGCATCAATTACTGCAAAGGACAATGGAAAAGATGTGGCAATATTAGAATCCAAAAATAGGATGGGCAATAAGATCTTATCTACTGGAAACGGCAGATGTAATATAACAAATAAAAATATAATTTTCACTAAATATCACAGTAGAAATCTTGATTTTGTTAAAAATATTTTAAATAAATTTTCCGTTAGGGACACAATCACATTTTTTGATTCTCTAGGACTTCCTCTAACAACTCTGGAAAACGGAAAAATGTATCCTCTTTCCCTTCAAGCCTCATCTGTACTGGATATATTAAGAATGGCAATTGAAGATAGAAATATACCAATTTATTTAAATTCCAAAGTTACTGATATAATTCGCGATAAAAAATATTTTAAACTTTTTTGCCGTGATAAGGTTTATAAATGCAACAAAATCATATTATGCACTGGTGGTAAATCTGCTCCCCATACTGGTTCTGACGGCTCAGGTTTTAATATATGCAAAAATTTAGGCCACAGTATAATAACCCCTCTTCCCGCCCTGGTGCAGTTAAAATTAAGATACGATCACTTAAGAGCTCTATCTGGGGTAAAATTCAATGGATACGTTGAGATATTAGTAGATAATGAGATACAGCAGCGAGAATACGGCGAAATTCTATTTACAGACTACGGCATATCAGGTCCTCCTATATTGGAAATAAGCCGTATAGCTTCCTGTAATTTATTGAATAAAAGATCCGTAAAGATCAGAATTGACATGCTTCCAGATTTAAAAAGAGAAAGTCTGTTAGAATTTTTAGAAAACCATTGGGGAACTTTCAATTACAGGAGCGTTTATAACTCACTTATAGGAATAATAAACAAAAAAATAATACCAATACTTTTAAAAGAAGCTGCAGTAAATGACATCCATAAGCCCTGTTATGAGCTGAGTTGGCGTGAAAAAAAGAGCATATGCAATTTGTTGAAATGCTGGGAATTCATGGTATACGATACTAATTCCTTTAAAAATTCACAGGTCACCTGCGGCGGTGTCAGTACTGATGAAATAGACTATAATACACTTGAATCTAAAAAAATAGAACATCTATACCTAGCTGGTGAAATACTAGATGTAGATGGATGCTGTGGTGGTTTTAATTTACAATGGGCATGGAGTTCTGGTTTTGTAGCAGGGACAAGTGCTGCTGAATCATAATTCATCAGCATTTCTCTCTTATTTTTCATTGGCATCCCAAATAGCTTCTATTACAGATAATTCCTTTCCATTGTTATCAATAATTTTATGTAAAGATATATAACCTTCATCTTGTTTTTTTAATTCAGTAAATATCTTTATTTTTTCACCGTATAGTGCTTCCTTTTCATAAGTTATATTTATGTGCTTTATGTTGTATTCAAGTATTATATTCAGAGGAATAGTTTCCAAAATCCAATCTATATATTTTACATTATTGACATGCTTGTTGGTATCTATGTCACTATATCTTACATTGAAACTTTTTTCTATGGTAAATTTTTTAGGTAATTTCACATTTTTGATTAATAGAGGCTTATTGTCCTTTTCCGTCAATCCAAAAATTTTATACATATCTTCAGTTATTCTCAATATTTTTCTCTTATTGGTATCTATTAAAAGCCATATTGAATTGGCTTTTGCTATCATATTGTCTTCTTTATCAAATACTTCAAAAGTTCTGTAACCATAAAATTTTCTAAAAGAGCAGGCATTGGTCCTCACCCTGATTTTTTGACCATATTCAGGGTAGTGCTTTATATCTATATTCCACTTATACAGCACCCATGCCACTCCATTTTTCCTCGAATAACTCAGTCCACCTCCAACATTTTCAGAATGCTTGGTAGCTATATCTCCAAAGTAATTCACAAGACTGGTTATAAGCAGCCTCTCTTTATAATCTATTTCATAGTAGTTCACTTCATATTCCTTTTCAGCAATTGATCTATTCATTATCTCTCATTCCCCTCAATTGTAATATTTAAAATATAATAGATAAATTTATTTTCATCTCCAGCCACATACTATAATTAATATTATAATACAATATTCACTTTTTCCATAGAATAAGATATCATCTTTAAATAAGTCTTATTACAAAAACTTACTTAAAGATGATATAAACTAATTCTTTAAATATGGCTTACATCTATTGTTTGATCCCTACCTGGTCCTACAGAGACTATAGATATCTTTGTATCTGTGAAATCTTCTATTTTACTCAAATACTTTTTAGCAGCACCTGGTAATTCATCATAGGTCCTTGCATTCTCTATACTCCTGTTCCACCCTTGAAATTCTTCGTATACGGGTTCACATCTAGCCAAATCCTCTAGACTTGCAGGTACATAATCTATAACCTTTCCATTAAGCTTATACCCTATACATACTTTTACTTTTTCAAGTCCTGCCAGAGTATCTATTTTAGTAATTGCAAAACTTGTAAGTCCCGAAAGTCTGGCGCTGGTCTTAAGTATCACCAAATCCAGCCATCCACACCTTCTGGCTCTACCCGTAGTAACTCCATATTCATGACCATTTTCCCTAAGCCAATTTCCTGTCTCATCAAAAAGTTCTGTGGGGAAAGGACCTTTTCCTACCCTTGTAGTATAAGCTTTTGCCACACCTACTGCACCCGTTATCACAGTAGGTCCAATCCCTGAACCAATACAAACTCCTCCTGCAATAGTACTGGAAGAGGTAACATAAGGATAAGTGCCATAATCCACATCCAGCAGAGTTCCCTGTGCTCCTTCAAATAATACTTTTCTTCCATCTTTTATATTTCTATAAACCTCTACTGATATATCTTTTACATAAGGTTCCAATGCTTTTCCATAATTAATGTACTCATTGTATATCGAGTCAAATTCCAAAGGCTTTTCTCCATATACCTTTGTTATTATATCGTTTTTTACTTTTAAATTTTCCCTCAGTTTTTCCTCGAATACATCTTGATGTATGAGATCACATATTCTTATACCGCTTCTCTCCATTTTATCAGTATAACAAGGTCCAATTCCCTTTCCTGTCGTGCCTATATCTTTTTTGCCTCTGGACCTCTCTTTAATACCATCTAAAACTTTATGATAGGGCATCACAAGTTGGGCTCTATCGCTAATAATTAAGTTTTGAGGTGATATATTAACATATGCTTTTTTCAAATAGTCTATTTCTTCAAATAAAGCTTTTGGATCAAGTACCACGCCATTACCTATTATATTGATTTTATCCCCATAAAGTATTCCCGACGGTATAAGATGAAGTTTATATTGTTTGCCGCCTGTTTCAACCGTATGTCCTGCATTGCTGCCACCTTGAAACCTAACAACAACATCTGAATTTTTAGCAAGGTAATCTGTTATTTTACCTTTTCCCTCATCACCCCATTGGGCTCCCAAAACAATAAATGCTGACATAAGAATTTCCTCCCCTTTTTATATAGGTTAATATTTAAATAAATAATTATAATAGAAGCAGATATTTTAGCTATTTTTTAGTTATATCCCTAGCCACTACTACTCCAGTTACCGAGGCCTGCATAAGCCCTCTTGTAATTCCGGCACCATCTCCTATGGCATATAAATTTTTTATAGATGTTTCAAATTTGTCATTGGTTTCAAATTTGCTGGAATAAAATTTTACTTCTACACCATAGAGCAGTGTGTTTTTACTGTAAAGTCCTGGTGCAACATTATTAAAAGCTTTTAATGCTTCAACTATAGATGTCAAATATCTCTGGGGTAATACAAAACTTAAATCCCCAGGAACTGCTGATTTTAAAGTTGGTATAGTAGTGGATTTCTTAAGTCTTGAATAATCTGTTCGCCTTCCATTTAACAGATCTCCCAGTCTTTGAACCATAATCCCTCCTCCCGTAAGCATGTTCCCAAGTTTCGCAATATATTTACCGTAGGTTATGGGTTGATTAAACGGTTCTGTAAAAGATGTAGAAACCAGCATAGCGAAATTAGTATTTTCTGTTCTGAGCTCTTTTTCCTCATAGCTGTGTCCATTTACTACAGCTATGGTACCATCATAATGTTCTTCCGATACAACTCCTCCTGGATTCATGCAAAAAGTTCTAACTTTATTATCAAAAGTGTCTGAATAATATATAAGTTTTGCCTCATATAGATCTTTTGTAAGGTTATCCATTATAGAATTTGGAACTTCCACTCTTACTCCTATATCTACAGCATTGTTGGTGGTTTTTAATTTCAGTCTTTTGGACTGAACTGCAAACCACTCTGCACCACCTCTACCTGGAGCCACTACTACATAATCTGCCAGAATATTTTTTTCTCCATCTTTATTTTTAATAGCTACCCCTATAACTTCACCATTCTCAACCAATATATCCTTCACCGTGGTAAGCTCACTGAATTCTATATTTATATTATTTAAAAGATGATAATACATTTTTTTCAATACATCATAGGCTAATTCCGTTCCCAAATGTCTAACCGGACATTCTATAAGCCTTATATTATATTTGCTTGCTTCATATTTCACTTTATCTACTTTTTCATTATTTAATCCATATACAGTTTTATTGGCTCCAAATTTTAGATATATATCGTCACAATATTTTATTAATTTCTTACATTCATCTTCTGAAAAATACTCTAAAATCCTTCCTCCTACTTCTGGACTCAGTGAAAGCTTTCCATCAGAAAAAGCTCCTGCACCTGACCAGCCAGAAGTAATACCACATGGATTGCAATTCATACATTTTCCAGTCGTTCTCGCAGGGCATTTCCTGTTTTCTATATTTCGCCCTTTATCAATTATCAATACACTCATGTTCCTATTAAGTTTAGTAATTTCCAAAGCAGTAAATATTCCTGCAGGGCCAGCTCCAACTATTACAACATCATATTTTTCTTTCAAGTAGCATCCCTCCTTCAACATGGTATCAAAATTAGACGCTCCAGTCAACAAAATATACGAATATTTTTCATGAATTTTGAATAAAAATTCGTAAATTTTCAAAGTATACACTTTTAGTTAAATAAAAATTACAACTTTACATTATAATTTTATTAACAATTTTAGCTCTATTTCCATAATATATTATTGTAGTAAATTTTATGGAGGTATTTAATGAACAACGACAATAAAGATATCAACGAGGAATCCATGGAAAATTATGATTATACTAGAAATACTTACCCCTATTATTGCCCCCTTTACAATTGTCCCTATGCTCCGTCTGCAGCGGACCAATATGACGATGAAAGCATAGAAGAGCCAATTGATCTTGACTCAGCATACAGACAACACGGCCGAAGAAGGCGCAGGAGAAGGCGCAGACGTAGACGTCCATATTATCCTGGATTTGGTCCAGTGATATTCCCAATCATATTTCCATTTGATTTTGACGATTGGGATTACTAAATAAAAGCTTATTTCATTTACATTATACTATCAACCCATATCATTTAAATAAATAAAAGATGCTTTGAACTACCATAAACTAATTCAAAGCATCTCTTGCTTTTATACCCGTAGAAGTTAAAAAATATAAATTCACTATTATAATAGACAAAACTTGGCACAAAAAAATCTATACTAAATCTTTCAATTCAGGTACCATATTGGGTACAGTCTTTCCAAGTACTGCTTTTACTAAATTTTCCGCAGCAAGCATTGCCATATCAAAACGAGTTTTCGCAGTAGCTGAACCAATATGAGGCAAAGTTATAACATTGGTCATTTTTAAAAGAGGATTTTCAGGATCTATTGGTTCTGTTTCATAAACATCCAGTCCTGCAGCAAGTATTTTATTGTTATTTAAAGCATCCACCAATGCCTTTTCATTAACCGTCTGCCCTCTAGAAGCGTTTATGAAAATCGCTGACTTCTTCATTAGATCAAATTCTTTATAATCAATTATATGATAGGTATTCTTATTATATGGAACCATTACTGAAATAAAATCAGACTTTTTAAGTAAATCATCAAGGCTTTCATATTGTACACCTAGTTCATTTTCAATATTTAACCTTCTATTTCTATTGTGGTATAAAACATTCATGTTAAAACCAAACTTTGCCTTTCTGGCCACACATTCACCTATTCTACCCATTCCTATGATTCCCAAAGTGGCATGATTTATATCCACTCCAAAAAGATTGCTGTCAATATCTTTTTTCCATTTACCTTTTTTTACATAGGAATCCAATTCAGAGATTCTTCTAGCCGTAGACATAATAAGAGTCATTATAAGATCTGACACGGTTTCATTTAATACAAAAGGTGTATTGGTTCCTATCACTTTCCTTTGTTTCATAGCATTTATTTCAAAATTATCATATCCGACAGAAATATCACTGACAACTTTAAGCCTAGGTGAATGTGCCAAAATTCTATCATTGATTTTAGTTCCTGAAGTTAAGAGGCCTTCAACATCCTTTAAATTTTTAATGAGTTCCCCTTCAGATATTTCTGAATCAGAATCCCATTTTTTATAGTCACAATATTTAGCAATAAACTCTTCCACCTCTTTAGGAACAGGCTTTGCTATAAATACTTTAGGCCTATCCATAACTTACCTCCTTAATCTTTCAATATTTTTATCCCTTTTTATTTTATATTTATAAATTCCCTTATTTTATTTTTTATATTTTCATCTGCTTCGATACTGTAATTTTTTAAAGATGTATTAATATTTATATTTAAACGCATACCTACTGCTTCTTTCAATGTTATCATAAATGGATCCATGAGATTATATATTCCCATCAATTTATTTATCTTGCCCTGACAGATCATCAATTTGTCAACATCCTTTTTCTGAAATGCTTTATAAGCATCAATAAATATTCTGGCATTTATATTTGTAAGTCCCCCTATAATCCCTGAACCCTGTGACAGTAAATTGGGTATCAGGTATTCTTCAAATCCTGAAAATATAGAAAAACCACTTTGGGAATTTTTGAATTTTTCACTATATTTTCTTACATTGCTTATGGAATCAATGGTATCCTTTATACCAACAATGTTATCAAAATCAACGGCCAGTTTAAACACAAGATCAGGTGATAAATTAGTCCCTGTTCTATCTGGAAAATTATATAACAATATAGGCAATTTTGTATTTCTGGCTGTTATAGAATAGTATTCATAGAGATGCTGATCATTTAAACTAAAATAATAAGGAGTTACAATCAAAACTGCATCCGCACCTATGCTCTCTGCAAACTTATTTAATTCCAGCACTTCTTCTATGTTATTGGAGCCTGTCCCAACTATAAACTTAACTCTCCCTGCAATAACTTCACATACAAATTTCACATAATCTTTTCTCTGCTCAAGCGACATACTAAAAAATTCTCCCGTACTTCCAAGAGCTACAATACCATCAATGCCATTAGAAATTAACTTTTCAATTAAAATCCTAGTAGCTTCTTTATTAACACTTCCCTTATCATCAAAAATAGTGACCATTGGTGTATAAATTCCTTTAAACATTAAAACTTCCTCCTCATTTTATCCTTAGAATTATTTTTATATATAATATGCTTTTAGCTTATTATCTCAAAATAATTTTTCTCTTGTATATCCAAGTTTCTTTGAAATTTCTAAAGCTGCCTTTATTATAAAATTCTTGTTTTCTTCCACATTTTCATCATATTTTTTAACTTTCAATTTTGAAGTAGATACTGCAGCTATAGCTTTTCCTACATTATTATATACCGGAACGCCTATGCAGAATATACCATCTTCATTTTCCTCATCAGATATGGAATACCCTCTTTTTCTCGTTGCCTCTAAATCTTTTAGCAAGTCTTCAGGATTTACCAATGTACTTTTAGTCCTTGGTATCAATTTAACTTTGGATAGATATTCACTAATTTCTGCTTCACTATAAGTAGCCAAAATAGCTTTCCCTAAACCTGTAGAATAGAGAGGCATGATTGATCCCAAATCAGCAGTTGTTCTCAATGCTTTTTTTGATTCTTTCTTATCTATATATACAAGCTCATTATTGTTTACTACTGCTAAAAATACAGTTTCCCCTATATTATCAGTTACCAATTTTAAGATGGGATCTGCAATATTAATCAATTCGGTTTTATTTAAATATAGACTTCCAAGCTTAAATGCACCAATACCCAATTCATAGCTCTTCAACTTTTTATCCTTTATCGAGAGAAAATCTCTTTCAACCAGTGCATTTACAATATTAAACACACTGGTTTTAGGTATATTCAGGCTTCTACTTAATTCAGCTATAGTAACAGGTTCTTCCCTTTCACCGATAAATTTTAAAATATCTAAGCCTCTTAAAATTGCCTTGTTCAAACAATTCACCTCACTATTCTATATATGAAACGCTATTCCATATTTTAAATACATTATAAATATTTACTATCCCAATGTCAATAATAAAATCACGGCCATTATTTAAAAATTAGCCGTGATCTCAAATTTTAACTATGAAAATCATACTACAATACTGTTAATCGCGTGTCCATATCAAAAATATGAATTTTACTTGTATCCAAAGCCAATTTGACTTTATCTCCGGATTTAAAATTCACTATGCCTTCTACCCTGGCTATAACATTGGATTCACCTTTAGATAAATATATATAGCTTTCCGCTCCCATAAGTTCCGTTAAGTCCACATTGAATTCCACCAGACATTCATTTTCTGTGTTTTCTCCAGGTATTCTTATATTTTCAGGTCTTATTCCAATTATAATATTTTTACCCACATAACCCTTCTTTTCCAGAACATTTGACATGTCATCCTGCAGAATTATCTGTTTTCCTTCGAATAAAACTGCAAGTTTTCCATTTACATGATCCAATTTGGAATTTATGAAATTCATCTGCGGGCTTCCAATAAATCCTGCCACAAATACATTTTTAGGGTGATTGTATATCTCCTGCGGAGTATCCACCTGTTGTATAACCCCGTCCTTTATTACCACGATTCTTGTACCCAGTGTCATTGCCTCTGTCTGATCATGGGTTACATATATAAAGGTGGTCTGAAGCTTCTTATGAAGTTTTGATATTTCTGTCCTCATCTGAACTCTCAATTTGGCATCCAAATTTGACAAAGGTTCATCCATTAAAAATACTTTTGGATTTCTGACTATAGCTCTCCCCATAGCCACTCTCTGTCTTTGTCCACCTGATAATTCCTTAGGTTTTCTTTTAAGCAAATCATATATATCCAACGTTTTAGCAGCATTTTTTACTTTTTGATCTATTTGAAGTTTTTGTACTTTTCTCATTTTAAGTCCAAAGGCCATATTATCATAAACAGTCATATGCGGGTACAATGCATAGTTCTGAAATACCATAGCAATATCCCTATCCTTAGGAGTCACTCCATTTACAAGCTGATTATCTATATAGAGCTCTCCACCGGTTATCTCCTCAAGCCCTGCAATCATTCTAAGAACAGTGGACTTTCCACAGCCTGAAGGCCCCACGAATACTATAAATTCTTTATCCTTTATTTCCAGATTAAAATCTTTAATGGTGTCAACATTACCTGAATAAGTTTTGCATATGTGCCGCAGGGATAAATTCGCCATCTTTACTATACTCCTTCCTTTTAGACATCATTTCCTAAATTAATTTTTTAAGCACATTAGGATAATTCGTTATTATACCATCTACTCCCAAATGAATAAGCTTTTTCATATCACTTTCCTTATTTACAGTATAGGTATTTATAAGTATACCATTTTCCTTTATATCGCCAATTATATCCTTATCCATAATAAGGGAAAAGAGAGGATGGAGTGCATCAGCCCCTATCCTCCTTGCATATTCTCCCGGTTTATGAATGGGTAATCCATACAGCAGCCCTGTCTTAATACTGCTGTCATACTCTTTTACTTTCTGCATAGAATAATGATTGAAAGATGATATTATCACATTTTTTTCTAATCCATATTGATAAATCTTGTCTATTGTATATTTTTCTAAATCCTTATAATGTACAATATCATTTTTAAGTTCAAGATTTAGGAGAAGATTTTTATCCTTCATATAATCTAACAGCTCATCCAAACTTGGAATTCTTTCTCCATGTCCGGCATTGAACTTCATAAGCTCCCGACAAGTATAATCCTTTATGAACCCGGTTCCATCCGTAGTCCTGTCTATTGTCTCATCATGACAGAGAACTATTACGCCGTCTTTTGTGATATGGAGGTCTGTCTCTATTCCATCCGCACCTGTTTCCACTGCTTTTCTAAAAGCCTGCATGGTGTTTTCAGGATACATTCCGCTGAATCCTCTGTGTGCAATATTTAAAGTTTTGACCATTACCACTGTACTCTCCTTTTTCTCCTCATATATTACTTGTTATTCTGATTATATTTCTCTATAGCCGAATTTATGCTGTCTGTCGAATTCTTAACAGCCTCTTCCGGAGATTGTTTACCCTGAAGCATCTGCTCTATATTTGTCTCAACAGTCTGTCTTGCCTCCGGGAATACAGACATAAGTGCACCTTTAGCTGTGGAAGGAGAATTATGAAGTTGATCTATGGCTGTCTGGAACTGAGGTTTTTTCTTCAGATTATCCTTCATTGTCTGAACATCATAAGCTTTTTTGGTAACAGGGAAATATCCTGTCTGACTGGCCCAGTAAGCCTGCTCTTCCGGTGACACCATGTACTTTATAAATTCCCAGGTTGCTTTTTCCTTGGCAGTGTCCTTGCTGTCAAGTGCCCACAATGAGGCTCCTCCTATTGATACACCGCCGTCCTTTATTCCATCAAAAGATGGTAAAGCTGCAGTTCCTACTTCAAATCTTCCTCCTATGCCACTTAGTACAGCCGACAAATCTGCTGTAGATTCAATGTACATAGCTGTCTTGCCTGCTATAAATGCATTTTCCGTATCATCTTCATTTCTTCCAAAGTTAGCTGCATTACCGGATTTAACTAGTTTCTGCCATTCATCCAATACTTTTACGCCTGCTCCATTTTTATCAAACTCCACAGCCGTTGGAGCTTTTTCTCTACCATTGCCATTATTTGCATAATTTTGTCCCTGCTTAACTATGAATTGTTCAAAGAACCATCCATATATGGCCATTGCATAACCATACTGAGTTACCTTCCCTGAAGCGTCCTTCTTAGTAAGCTTTGCCGCTGCACTTTCCAGTTCTGAAAATGTCTTAGGAGGGTTTTCAGGATCCAGCCCTGCAGCTTTAAAAGCATTCTTGTTGTAGTAAAGTATTGGAGTTGATGAATTAAACGGCATAGAGTACAATTTATTGTTCACAGTATAATATCCTGCTATGTTAGGTTCCAAGCTGGATATATCGTATTTTTCACTGTCTATGAAATCCTGCATGGGCTTTACCCATCCGCTGTCTATCATAAATCTGGTACCTATATCATAGGTCTGCATAACATCAGGCCCATTTTTTGCTCTCTCCGCACTCTTTAATTTATTTATAGCCTCATCGTATTTCCCTTGAAATTGCGCATTGACTTTAATGTCTTTATGGGAACTGTTGAAATCATTGACCATTTTGGTAAGTGCCTGCCCGTTTTTACCTGACATGGAATGCCAGAATGTAATCTGAACAGTTTTGCCGGATCCTGAGGATTGACCTGAATTGTTGCTTCCACATCCGGTAAAAATACCTCCTACCATCAACGAAGCTAATAATAAACTTATGAATTTCCTTTTCATTATTTTTCTCCTCTCAAAATTAATTATTGGCATATTTTTTATATGAATTTTACAACTACCCCTTTACTGCACCGGAAGTCATGCCTTCAATAAGCTGCTTCTGACCAAATATGAAAATTATAATTGAAGGTAAAAGCACCATTATAATACCTGCCATTATAAGTCCAAAAGATTGGTTCTCAGAGAACTGCAGCATACTTATACCTATCTGAACAGTTCTTGTACTGTCCTTGCTGGTTACAAGCAGAGGCCATAGATATTGATTCCAGGTAACTAAAAAAGTATATACACCAAGAGATCCTACAATAGGCCTCGACATGGGAAAAACTATTCTGGTAAAAAATTTAAAATTGCTGCAGCCATCCATCTTTGCGGCTTCATAGAGTTCCCTCGGAAGAGTGAGATAATACTGTCTCATCATGAATATTCCCATGGCGGCGCTTAAATAGGGAACGATGAGAGCTTTATAGCTGTCCAGCCATCCAAAAGATCCTACCGTCAAATAATTTGATATCATAATGGATTCCGCCGGTATCATCATAGTGGCTATTACAATTACAAACAATACCTTTTTACCTTTAAAATCAAAAAATGAAAACGAAAAAGCTGCCAGACAAGAGGTGAAAATCTCACCTATAGTTACCCCCAGAGATACTACAAAACTGTTGACTATAAATTTCATTATGGGAGCAGCATTCAAAGCATCTGTATAATTATTTAAATACAATTCCTTAGGTATCAATTTGGGCGGATAGGAAAATATTTGCTCCGGCGGCATAAAACTAACGGCAAGGGCATATAAAATAGGCGCTATAGTTATAATACCGAATACTGTATTCACAATATAAAGAATTATTTTATTTATATTTTTTTTCATGTACCATTACCTCTCCACATTTATTTATAAAAAACCTTTTTATCTTCATATCTGAATTGAAGCAGGGTTATGACAAACATAAGCAGGAACAAGACTATGGATTCAGCACTGGCGGCGCCAAATCTGCTGTTAAAAAACGCATTTCTATAAATGGAATATACAAGAACATTAGTGGCTTCGGCAGGCCCTCCCAGAGTCATTATATTTATCTGACCAAAAGTTTGAAATCCATTTATGATATTTATGATGAGTACAAAAAAAAGAGTTGGAGAAAGACAGGGCAGTATTACATTTTTCAACCTTTGAAGATAATTTGCTCCATCTATTGATGCACTTTCTACTAGTTCTTTCGGTATATTTTGAAGACCGGAAGTTATAAAAATAAAATTTATACAGGCATTTAGCCATACACCTACTATGGATACTGCTATAAATCCCCAGAAGGGACTTGTAAGCCAGCCAATACTCTTTCCCAGGAGAAAATTAACAAAACCTATGCTTGGATTAAACAAAAGCATCCATATTATTGCCGCAGAAGCAGAGGATACTGCCATGGGCATGGCATACATAGTGCTGAAAAGTCCCTTGAACTTCAACTTGTTATCACATAAAAGTGCAAGCATAAGTCCAATGAGTATAGCTGGTATTGTAGTCACAATTACATATTTAAAAGTCACAACGACACTATTTATAAAAGAGGGATCCTTAAATAAATCAATATAATTGGAGAAACCTGCAAAGGAGCTTGGCTCTCCCTGGGCATTAGTACTGAACAAACTTAAATATATAGTTTTAAAAAAAGGAAAATAGGTAAATCCCAAAAATATGACTATACATGGGATAATATACAGATAAGGTTCCACGATATTTATAATTTTTTTACTTTCAACGGTCTTATTCTGAATCAAACAAACTTGCTTTGATGCTTTTTCCATTTAATTACCTCCATTAATTTTCTTTACGGATATATATTATCTCATCAATATTAATAAAGGTTTATATTACGGTTAAATATATTTAACACATTGTTCTGGAAATAATTACAGCCTAAAAATAGAAGTATCAATTTAGCACATAACAGTCCAAGTATGGCTCCTGATATTATATCAGTGGGATAATGAACACAAAGGTATACCCTTGAAAACGCTATTAAAAATGCTATTAACAAAAATATTACCTTATATTCACTGAACTGAGCTGACAAAACACCTGCTACTGCAAAGGAAGAAAAGGTATGACCTGATGGAAAGGAATAAGAAATGGGTCTTGAAATTAAAAGTTGAAGATCATTTTTACAATTACAGGGCCTTATTCTTCTAACCAAGTGCTTCATTATTCCTTCTCCAAATATAGTACTTATAATTAAAGTAACCAATACCATAATTCCCGTTGTCTTATAATCCATGCACAGCATTAAATACAGAGCTATTGCAATCCAAAGTACTCCTCCATTTCCCAAAGCTGTAGTAAACATCATAGCTTTATCCACAGCTGGTCTGCGCATATTATCCTGTATGAATTCCAAAATAAAATCGTCGAACTTTTTTATCAAAAGTATCACCTTCTATATTGGTTTTTTCATTATCACCAATTTTATTTTATACAATCAATATTACTAAAAGATTAATAACACATTAAAAAGTCTTAATAATATTAACTTACCAATAAATTTTCATTATTTCAATAAAAAAATAAGGCATTGCAAACAGTCAATGTCTTATTTTTAAATTATAATTTTAAGGGGGTAATGCTACAAACTTTACTTACAGTATCTTCTGGAGGTTGCACTTGAATTTACCGTGCCCTGCAACCACAGACACCTTTTGGTAATTACCAACATTTCCATTTATATGTTATGTTCAAATACATCATTTTCAATTTCGCTAAGATATTTCCTTAGGACACTTATTATTATATATGGTATTTGTTACGTCTTAATGTCATATTTATAAACTATTTGTGAACAATCAAGTATTTTTCTGGACTTAGATAGAGTTTCCAAACTGCAGCTGACTTTTGCTTTTTGTATCACCACGGCCCCGGCCGATACCGTTTGGTATCGGCCGGGGCCGTGGTTTTTGTCATAGTTCACGATCTGGATTCTGTCGCAGCTATTCTTTACATCTGCTTGCATAATCGCAAACTGCGTAGTTCAAAGCAAGCTCCGCCATGATGGCAAAGGATTGGTCAGCTTCAGACAGGGTGCCGTTGTCGCTTAACAGTTTTGCAATGGCATTACGCTGCGGCAGACCTGCCGTAACAACTGCTTTGCCCTTCATCAATTCACACAGTGCATTCATACATGCGTGAAGTATGGGCAACTTCGCGTCGGAAGAAAGATAACCAATTTCAGTAATAAGCTTCCGTTCCGTCTTAAAGCCCAATATAACTAGACGGTCATCTCCCTGCACGCAGCCGGTGCATTGCGCATCCGGCGGCATAATGTTCTCCATCTTTGCGTAAGCGGCAAGCTTTTCCGGAACTGTAGCCATAGAGAAATCCCCCCTTATATTTCGGTTTCATGAGCACAGGGCGAATAATGTCCTGCAAAAAAAGCACGACCTGTATCTGGCTCACAGTTTAATTTGTTTTCAATAAAGTGTTGTACCGCACGTCTGGCATTTCCATAAACGCCTGCAAATACAGCTACACCAGCTACTGCCATATCACGACGCGTCTGGTTCTGCAGCATACCGCAGAGAACGGCATCCACCTGATGGGAACGCAGCTGGCGACTCAAATTTGCTTCGGGTTCATGGTCAGTAATGCTGATGATGGTTTTGCCATCAACATTAAAAACTTGATAGAGCGGAGCATTTTCCAGTGTCAAACTAATGGAATCCTTATTGATCGGTACTGCGATTTTGCTCATGGCATCCTCCTTCAGACAACATCAGGTCGTCCGGCGTTTTATCATGCCTGACGTTCTGCAAAACGTCACTGTTTTTTTGACTTTTGTCAGACGCCGGAATGGCTTCAGAAAATTTTTTAAAAAGCGTACTCCCACAGGCAGCGCCTAAAGCGATCAGAATGATGTTCAACAGTCCAACCAGAATCAACGGTGTCACCGAACCGGTCTTGACCAGGGCGGCGCCTGCACTGTAAGCTGCGTTACCACAGCCCAGCGCAGTTACGCTCACACCGCCGGCGCCAAGACTATTTAAAAAATCAATTACGCCGAGTTTAGTCAGAACGCCTCCGCCGATGGCTATCAGCAGGATTGCCACAAGATGAAAAGATATTTTGATTTCTGTCAGAAATTGTGTCAGCGCACAAATGAGTCCGCCAATCAAAAATGCATACAAAAAAGCCATGATTCACCCTCCTTAGCACAACAGCAGGCCAAGTATGAATGCAATGACAAATCCTGTGCCCAAGATCTTCAATACATTCCAAAAGCCTACAATGAAAGCCTTCTCTAATTTTGCACCGGCCTTTTGCGCAGCCGCCGCTGAGGTAGCAGCGCCAAACATCAGTCCGCAAACTGGAATTGCGGCGCCGCTATCACCGAACTCGGCAACCTTAAAGTAGAAACCGTTTGCAATTATTACCACAGCGATAACACCAAAAGCGAGAATACTTACCATAATAACCATAGTTGCATCGGAAATAAATATTGCGAACAAGGCAATCAGTAACTGACCGATCAAGCCAAAACAGCCACCTACCAAAAATGCTTTCAGAATTTTCCGTATAGCAGTCAACTTCTTACCTCCTTTATTCTATCATGAAAGCTGTCCCGAGGACAGCGTAATCCATCAGGGACAGTAAACAACTTTACAGTAACGCTTCCACGAAACGACTGACGATGGCCCGCGCCGTATTGACCTTGTAGTGGTTCATGGACATGGGGATGACATCCTTCACGGCCAAAGCACCTGCTTCTTCTGCCAATTCCCGGCTGAGCGTCTTACCCTTCAGCAGTTCCTCCACTTCATCCAGCTTGACTGGAATCGGCGCTACGCCGCCCATGACCAGCGATACATCCACAAGCTTGCCGTCCTCCAGCTTATATGCATAAGCCAGGCTGACCAGAGCAAAATCTATGGCTTCACGGATGCGCATCTTTTCATAGCCTGTCACATAATCGGGTCTGTCAGGTAACTTCACCGCGGTGACAAGTTCATCCTGATCCAACATATCGTAGGCCTTTAACTTGGTCGTGAAGAAGTCGCGTGCTGCGATTTCCTTTTTTGTGGTAATCACTTTGCCGTCCAACGCAACCAGCACAGGGGAAATGTCGGAAGCGTTGACGCTGTAGCAGCCACAGTTCATGCAACGTCCTGCCTCAGCCTGCGCCTCTTCCAGGCTTAGAGACGAGGCATCCTCGTCTGTCAGTGAACGTTCACCCAAAGCATGTTCAGTAAGCTTTTTGCTCTCCGTCTTTTTGATGCCGTTTATATCGTAGGAGAGGAAGGCCTTGCTTTCAGCGGGGGCTTCCACTGGATAACCCATTTTCTTGCTCATGGTTTTTGCCGCTATACCACCTGAGCAAATAGCGCGAATGGCAATGTCGGGACCGGTAACTGCATCGCCGCCTGCAAAGATTTTGTCGTTCTTTGTCTGATATGTCTCCATGTCAACATCAAACAATCCACGAGCCGTCTTGAGCTGCGCACCAAACTTGTCACCCAGAAAGCTGGTATCCACACGCTGACCGGTAGCCAGAATGATGGTAGTCGCATCAAATACACAGGTCTCGTTCTCATCATAGACAGGACTGAAACGATGCTCCTCATTGAAGACGGATACGCACCTCATAGATTCCAGGCCAATCACTTTTCCGTCATCATCAGTTACAACCCCCTTCAATCCCCAGCCGTTGAAGATTTCAACACCTTCTTCCTTTGCACGGGCGATCTCTTCCGCTGTCGCGGGCATTTCCTTTTCCTGCTCCAGACAGACCAGACAGACATGCTTTGCACCCATGCGCTTCGCCGTCAGCGCCACGTCCATAGCCACGTTACCACCGCCGCAGACCAGAACATCATTGTCGATAGCTTTCTTCAGGAAGGTATTGACCTCTACCAAAAAGTTCAGGCCGAACTCAGTCAGTTCCTCTCCCTGAATGCCAAGTATAGGCTGCTTCCATGCGCCGGTGCCAAAATAAATACTGTCATAATCCGTCACCAGCTCATCCATGCTGATGTTCTTGCCAATGGTAGTATTCATGATGAACTTCACACCCATATTGGCAACAGCCTGTACGTAGCCCTCAACAATACTCTTTGGCAGACGATAATGAGGAATACCGTAATACAGTACACCGCCGGCCTTCTCATGGGTATCGAACACAGTTACGCTATGTCCCTGAGAGCGCAGGAAGTAAGCGGCAGTCAGACCACCGGGACCTGCGCCGACAACGGCTACCCGCTTGCCGGTTTCCCTGGTGGGTTTCACATAGAATCTATCGACATTTTTGAGAATGTAATCACCCAGAGTGCGTTCAACACAATGGATACCTACATTCTCGCCGTACTGACACTGGTTGCAGTTGTCCTGGCAGGGATGCGGGCAGATACGGGCAGTACACATGGGCATAGGGTTCACCCTCAGAATAATCCTTGCGGCCTCATCCCAGTTACCCTTGCGAATCTGCTCCATATAGGCCGGAATATCGGTGCCGGCCGGACAGCCCTTGCCGCAGGGATTCACATGCGTCTTCATGCCGCCATAGATAGAGTGATAGCGGTTTTCTCCCTGCAATGCATAACAAGTTGCGCCGCCCTTGCGGGAGCAGTCCATGCGTCCACCGATTTCATGCGGATAGCGATAATACCAGCAGCGTACATCCTGGCAGATATTTCCGCCAATAGTGCCGACATTGCGAATCAAAGGCGTGGCTACAGAATGGGCAGCATCAGCCAGAGCCTTTGCCTTACGCTGAAGAACAGAAGACTCAGCAACATCGGTCAACCTGGTCAAAGCCTTAACCGTAATACTCCCCTCATTTTGCACAATACCCGCAGCATCAGGAATTGTCTTAAGGTCGACAACACTTGCGGGGCTTTCGTTCAGAATGGCATGATTATAAACATTAATTAGATCCGTGCCGCCGGCCAAAATATCAGCATTTCCCTTGGCCAGCATTGCGGAGGCTTCTTCAAATGAAGTTACACTCGTATATTCAAATTGTCTCATGATTTATCCTCCTTACAGTTTGCCCAGGGCCTTGAGAATGCCCTCGCGGCTTGCTGGATACTCGCAGTAATCAACGCCAATGGCGTTGGAAATGGCCATCATCATCGCGGCGGGACCGGGAGCTCCGGAGATTTCGCCGAGGCCGACAGCCTTCCAGCGGGAAACTTCAGGCAGCGATTCCTCAATCACGATGTCCATCGGCGGAAAGGCGTTAAAGGGACGCCACTTGTAATCGATAAGATTGCCCGTTAGGAGACGGCCATTCCTTTTATCAAGAACGTTTTCCTCCATTAAACCGGTGTCCGCGGCTGCGGCACCAAACCCTCCCTGAAACTGCATCTCAAGTGTGGCTGGATCGATAACCTGTCCGACATCGGAGCCAACAGCCACGTCAACAAGCTTAGCTTCGCCGGTTTCCAGATCTACCTCAACCTCGGCAAAATAGATGCAGTAGTTGGACTTGGTATAATCATGATAGTACTTGCCAATGCCGTGCGCCTGATAGGCAAACGGAACAACCTCATTCCAGCGCCATCTCTTTTCAGGGCGGTGCCTGTAGAAAATCATACTGTCATGTGTATCCAAATCCTCCGGAGAGGCGTGCAACTTCTTGGCTGCCTCTTCAAGCAGCTGACGGCGGGCGTCCTCCGCCGCACGCGTAACGGCAGTAACGCTAGTTATAGTGCCACGTGATCCTGCAGGACCCTGCCCATAGCCGCTGTTTTCCGTGTTTTCTTCAACAACGTAGACTTTTTCGATCTCCATATCCATAACTTCGGCAACAATCTTTCTGAGGTTGCTGCGCTGACCGCAGCCCTGTTCGGCAACATCGGTATGAATATATGCACAGCCCTGGAAAGGATCGAGGCGGACATAAGCAACGCAATCGTCTTCACCGACGTCGGCATTTCCATGACAGGAAACGCCAACGCCATAGGCCTTGTTGCCCACGACTTTAGTCGGCTTCATCCAGCCTTTCCATTTGTCCTTCCAGCCAAACCTCTTCGCCGTGGAATAGGTAACCGGTGCATAGTCCTGCTCGCGGCATTCGTACCATAACTTATTACGCCAATACCAACCGTCACCGGTCTGAGCAAAGTTTTTTGCAATGAAATCAACAGGATCAAGCCCTGCCTTGCGAACCAGACGCATAACAACGGGCATCATGGCACACTTGATCTCCTGACCACCGAAGCCACGCACCGGACCCGTCATAACATGGTTTGTGAAAACCATTTTGCCGTCCAAATCCCAGTTTTTACACTTGCCCAGAGCAATTTGTGCTTCACCGAGACCGACACCCATCTGCCACTGTCCGCAGGAATTATATGCACCGCAGTTTAGATAAACATCGCCTTTGACCGCATGTACATATCCGTCCTTTAGGCCGATCTTAATCTTCATGTACATACCGATACGCACATCGAAGGCAGTAAGCTGTTCACTCTTGGTTAAGCACACTTTGCAGGGACGCCCTGGGTTTGCGACCGCCATGATGGCAGCATACTGTGTCGGCGTGGCCATAGGGGCCTTATTGCCAAAGCCGCCGCCAACATTGAAAACTGTGGTGTCGTTGGGCATACCGTCCTGCAGAATCATAGCGTTCAGACGATAGCCGTGGGGCGTCTGGGTCGTGGCCCATGCCTTCATTCTGTTATGACTGCTGTCATACTTGAAAACAGTAATCGGGGGTTCCATAGCAGCAGGAGATCCAAGAGAGTTGTAATCCGCCTCGCTCTCATCTACAAAATCACATTCCTCAAAGGCTTTGTCCACGTCACCGCGTTTGAGATGCATCATCATATCCTCACCCACAAAGGGGACAACGGGCCACACGATATTGCCACGCGGGAACGCCTTGGGATGCACTTTTGGCGCATCTGGCCTAATAGCTTTTTTAATGTCAAAAACAGGGGTACGCTGCTCATACTCGATTTCAATCAAATCAAGCGCACGCTCTGCAATGTTTGGATCTTCCGCCGCGACCAGTGCGACAGCATCACCAACATAGCAGCCGTAATCGTGCAGAACCGGAACCAGCGGCGGCATGTTAAGGCCCCAATTTTTACAGATTTCAGGCATATTGCCATAATACATGACATTGGCAACGCCGGGATATGCCTCGGCCTTGCTGATATCAATCTTCTTGATTTTCGCACTCGGATATGGACACTTGAGCGCTTTCACATAAAGCATATCCTTCATTTTGAAATCGTCCAGATAAATAGTCTTGCCTGTAACAATTTCTTTCGCTTCCATACGCTCTGTATTCTTGCCTATGTAGCGATACTCAATCTTGCTCATTTCGTTCCTCCTTTACGCATTTTGCTTCATATACAGCTCTGCTGCATTAAAGACATGATACTGACTTATACATCGGCACATGTTGCCGGAAAGCGCTTCACCAATTTCTTCCCTACTGGGATGCGGGTTGTTGATAAAGAGTCCTTTAAGCGCCATAATGATGCCGGGCGTACAATAACCGCACTGAAAGGCATACTTGTCGATGAACGCCTGCTGTAGCGGGTCAAGTTCACCGGTCTTGGGGTCATGTAGGCCTTCAATTGTTACGACGTCAGCGCCGTCACAGGCGGCAGTCAGAATCTGACAGCTGGGCACGGCCACATCATTCATCAGCACCGTGCAGCAGCCACACGCTCCCTGACCGCAGGCCAGTTTCGTACCTGTCAGATTCAGACGCTCTCGCAGCGTTTCGCACAGTGTTTCCTCATCGGGAATGATCCCGTACCCATCGTCATGTCCGATGTGGAATACTTCTTTTTTGCCATTGATAATCATCCGAATGGTTTTGCTCATACTTTTCTCCACCTTTCATTCATGTTGCATTCGGCAGCTTAAATAATCAGAATAGTTTAAATTATCCTAATTATTTAAGTAATTAAAGAATAAGAGAAAAAAATCTTTTTGGCAATGTCTAACAAATTAAAAAAGCTGGAGGAAATTTGGCCTGAAAACCAAACCCAAGTAATACAAATACTATTATATTTTCATACTCAATTGTTATAATGTTAATAATAGGTATCACAATTTTATAGATTCAATAATGGGGGTAATGGGTATGGATGCAGATATGATGAAAATCAGAAGTGAATATCTGGAAATACTTACAAATGGGGCAGGTTTGGCTGATTTGTGTGAGGTAACTGCACAGCATTGCGGCACACCGGTTTGTATTACTTTAACAACACGCACAATCATTGCCAAATCTGCAAACTACACAAAAGAACTGGTGGATGAATACATGAATCACTTGCTTCTGTGCACAGAAGCAGAAGTGAGGAAGCGTTGTACTGAAGTAGAAAAAAATCTATATATGTGCAAAACTTTGGTGAGCTGTTATCCTTTTATGCGATATAAACATATTAACTGCGGCTGCTTCCATCATACCTATATGCTTGGCGTGCTGGACTGCCCAATCACGAAGAAAATCGACACGAATGCAGCCATTGCCATTATAGAAATGGCTGCTCCTATCTTCATGACAGCACTGAAGCTTGGCGGATATCTGAACGATGAGACGACGATGGCCATGCAAACGTATTTACTGGGTATTTTGCATGGAAACCCGAACGAATGGTACCAGGAACACAATATCTATGAGCCTCCGTTGGAGAACATCGCGTCATGGAAGCTTGTATGGAGCCCTTCTATAGGTGAATTGTGGGCCAGACAACGCCGTAACGAACTGGGACTGTATTGTGCCTGTCATGAGCATATTTGGTTCGTAGAGTATGAAGGCGGCGCTGTGATTTTAATGAATGCGGAAAAACAGTACGACCTGAATATGCTGGCAGATAAATGCGGAAAAATCAGCCCAATCAGTGTCAGCGAATCGTTTTCTAAGCTCCGTGAGATGACAAAGCACCTCCATGCAGCACAGACAACATTACATCTGGCTGCTTTTGAAGAAAACAGTGAAAGAATTGTACTTGTTCAAAACTACAAATCAGTGATGGCTTATTTGTTTTTGAAACAACATCATCCGACCTCCTTGAAACTTGTTCATCCTGCTATTTTACAAATAAAAAAATATGACCAAGAGCATAGCAGTGAATATTATGAGACCCTGCGTGCCTATTTGCTTTACCATAGGAACTACAGTTTGATGGCAAAGCGCCTGCACATACACAAAAACACGGTTTCATACAGAATGCAGCGACTGATTGAATTGTTTGAGATTGACCTGACGGACTGCCGGACTATTACAGCGCTTTATTTGGGACTATTTGAAGACTATAAGCAATAAGAGCCTCTTTCGCTTGCAAAGCCTTTGCAATAGCTGACTTGAGGCTGTCCATGGAATAAAAAACCTCATTTGAGAGCCAGGCAGGCGATCACAGCAGCAATTTTCCTAATCATGCCTTTAACAGACAGCTTACGCTTTGACTTTCGAACCTGAGCCGGCATGATCTCAGTGGAATAATAATCCCCCAGTGTCTCATTCATAGGCCTTGTTGTACGCCCGACTGGAATCGAACCAGCAGCAACACCTTTGGTGTTCTATAGAAAGCTCTGCCTCCTCCTGGCGACAAAGCCATCGTCAATTATTTAAGGGAGCAGCTTATTGTCACCACCAGAGCGATAATCCAATACTAGTTAAAAGATATCGACATATTCAATGGGCATCTCTATTCGGGGACGATGCTCTTTCCCTGAACTCTTTCTGTTGCTGATTCATACAGTATATCTAACCAGAAAAAAAGATAGCCATCATAAGGATGACTATCTTTTTTTCTGGTGCTTCCAACAGGAGTCGAATCTGTGACCTACTGGAACTTGAATATTAGAATAACTTATCCAAGCGCATAGCAGTGCTTATCTCTCACTTTAAAGGAACTGGGAGTATTAGCAATGGTAGCGATCAAATAAAGTTATAATACTTCTGCAATGTAATTTATTGAAAAAAGGTCAACTGTCCAAATGGATCAACTGCCTTTATCTATTCTGTTGAAAGTTATACGATTTCAAATACTGCGGTAGTTCTCAATTTCTTTTAATATACACATGCCTACAATTTCTTTATTTAGTTTAATCCTACAGAAATATCGAAAATTTTTCTTTTTATATTGTTGAAATTTAACTTCAATTAATCTAAAATTATAGTGTTCATACTAAAGCTCCTTTCTATATTTGCTTTCTCAATGTTAATTATATAAAGTCTTTAGTATGAATAACAGATTTCCTTACAAGGTAATTGCGGATTAACCTCTTTTATTTTTTGTCTAAAAAACATTTTACTTATTTAAGCCCCCTGCCTATCATTAACATTAGAACGTATAGATTTAACTTTCTCCTTAGGCAGTTTAATTGTCACAAAGAAACCTAATATACTAAATATCATAAGAAAAATGAATACGGAATTCACTCCATAGCGACCCATTAAGATCCCAACTACATTATTGGAAATAAATCCACCAAAGCTGGCAAAAGCGTTAATAATAGCAAGACCAACTGCTGCAGCTTCTTCAGCCAGGAATACTGTAGGCATAGCCCAGAAACATGGGTATCCACCATATAAACCAAGTATGGTAATAATAAGCGCTACAAATCTCAAGATAACATTACTGCTTGCTAAAATCATTATAAAACCACCAGTGGAAATCAATAGCATTATTGCTGTATGCCAGCGTCTTTCATTATGGATATCAGAATGGCGTCCCCATACATACATAGTAATAGCAGCGATTGTATACGGAATTGTAATAAAGACTCCTATAGAAGTCAAAGATAAGCTTTGCGCTAAACCCTTTACAATCTGCGGCAACCATAACATAAGAACGTTACCACCGAGAACGTAACAGAAATATACGAAAGTTAACTGCCAGATTATAGGATACTTAAAAGTATCTTTGATGCTCATCTGCTCAGATTTCATCTTATCTTTATTAGCATCTATTTCTCTTTGAAGTTCTGCTTTAAGCCAGGCTTTTTCATCTGATTGAAGCCATTTTGCTTTATCTATATCATCTACCAGATAAAATATCGTTACAACTCCAGCTACAATAGCAGGAATGGCTTCAATACAGAACATCCATCTCCACCCGGAAAGTCCCATCCACTGTACGTTCTGCATAACCCATGTAGAAATAGGGGATCCAATTACCGATGAAATAGGTATGGCAAGCATGAAAAACGAAATTGCTTTTGCACGCTCCTTTTCAGGGAACCAATAGGACAAATAATAAACTATTCCAGGGAAGAAACCAGCTTCAGCAATTCCAAGCAATATACGGATAGCAACTAAGTGAACGAAGTTGTCAGCGAACATGGTAATAAAACTAACGATACCCCAGGAAACCAATATACGGCAAATCCATTTTCTGGCTCCCACTTTGTGAAGCATGACATTGCTTGGTACTTCAAAGATAACGTATCCAATAAAGAACAGACTCGAAAGTAACCCAAAGGCTGCCGAACTAATTCCCAGCTCTTTATTCATCGTCAATGCTGCATAACTGAAATTAGAACGATCAATATAACATATGATGTAGAGTATAAGCATAAACGGAAGAATATGTTTTTTGATCCTACTTACAGTACGTTTTTCAAGGTCAGAATCCATAAGGATTCCAATTTTGTTCATAATTATACACTCCTTTTAATTTTTATTGATTTTTTTATATATTTACAAGAATTCTCCCAATAATTGTAGATTTCTTAATTGCCAACTCAAAAACAAAGAAAAGGGAGAATTCCAGTGCAAGTTAAAATTATAAAAAATCAGTATAGATGATTTTTTATTTTAAATTAATAAGAAATTTTGCTAGTGTTTGTCCAGATTCCCATTCTCTCGGCTTCTTTAATCAACTGTTCTCTATAATCGGGATGAGCAATGGAAATTAAAAGTTCACTTCTTTCCCAAGTTGACTTTCCCTTTAAATTAACAGCCCCATATTCAGTTACAACATAATGTGTGGCCGATCTAGGTACACTGACAATTGAACCTTCGGCCAATCTTGGCTTAATAAGTGATTCAATGCTTCCATCTTTCTTTTTTCTTCTTGACGGCGTGCAAAGAAAACTTTGACCTCCTTTTGATTTAAATGCGCCCATTACAAAGTCAAGCTGTCCTCCTGTTCCACCAATATGCTGCAAACCTGCTGATTCGGAATTAACTTGTCCAAATAAGTCTACCTGCAAGCAGCTATTGATTGAAACGACTTGATCATTAGCCGCAATTACTTCTAATGCATTGACGTAATCAACAGGAGCTGCACATAAAATAGGATTATCATCAATAAATTCATAGAGTTCCTTTGAACCCTGTGCAAAAGTATAGACCATCTTGCCTTTGTCAATATTTTTATTACTTGTAATTTTTCCTTCCTTATACAAGTTCAGATATGCATCAACAAACATTTCTGAATGTACACTTAAATTATTTATATCTGACTTTGCAATCATTGCGCCTATATAATTTGGAAGCCCTCCTACACCAAGCTGCAGCGTACTTCCGCTTTTAATTTTTTCAACTATATATGATCCAATTTTTTTATCTACTTCACTCGGTGTTTTCGCTTTAATAATAGGCAAATCCGGATTTGTCCCTTCTACAACATAATCAATTTGTGAAAGATTTACCGTATTTTGATAACCATGGGCTATTGGCTGTTTTTCATTTACTTCTACGATAACAACTTTCGCTTTTTTAAGGATTCCCTGATAGTCAGCTACCTGAGGTCCAAAATTAAAATTACCATATTTGTCCATAGGTGCTACTTGAAACATTGCAACATTTATGTCACCTACATTTTCACTCCAATACTTTGGATTCTCTCTAAACTGCACAGGTACAAACCAACAATTACCCTTCTTATTAGCTTTTCTGTCTAAAGCACTGAATTGGGTACTTAAGTATTTAATATGTTTTGATTCTGGATCCGCAACCAAGATTTGAGGTGGATCGGGATAAGACCATATAGAGGTCATTACAAGTACGTCCTTAAGCTCCCCAACTCTTTTAGCTAAAGCACGGTCAAGATCAAAGACAAGCCCGTTGAAAAGTCCATAATGAACTCTGTCCCCTGATTTAATCACTTTTACAGCTTCATCTGCCGATACTAATTTCTTCTTATATTCTGTTGATAGTTCATTCATTTTGTACATAAATTCATCCCACCTTATTTATAATATTATATTTCTACTATTACTGCTGTTCCCATTCCCCCACCTGCACAAAGAGATGCAAGTCCATAGTGATTACCTCTTTTTCTCATCTCATAGATTAGTGTAATTACAAGCCTGCTTCCTGTGGCGCCTACTGGATGTCCAAGTGAAATTCCACCACCATTTACATTGAGAATTTCACGCTTAATCCCCAGCGTTCTTTCACAAGCCACGCACTGTGCTGCAAAAGCTTCATTAATTTCAAACAAATCGATATCTTCAATTTTTAGCCCTGCTTTTTTAAGTGCTTTCCGAGAAGAACTAATCGGGGCGATACCCATTATTTGTGGATCCACTCCAGTAGTTGCAACAGATACAATTCTTGCTAAAATAGGCAGCTCTAATTCTTTAGCTTTTTCTTCTTCGACCAAAAGTACTCCTGATGCTGCATCATTCATACCTGATGAATTTCCAGCAGTTACTGTACCGCCCTCTTTGAAAACTGGTTTTAATTTTGCCAGCCCTTCTAATGTCACATTTCTTCTTGGGTATTCATCTGTATCATAAGTGCTATCCCCTTTTTTCCCAGAGACAGTTATCGGAATGATCTCATCCTTGAACTTTCCAGCATCAATTGCAGCTATTGCTCTTTGTTGACTTAATAGTGCATATTCGTCTTGATCTTGCCTTGTCACACCATATTTTTCTGCAACATTTTCTGCTGTAATGCCCATAGCAGGACCAATTCCCAGGTTTGTTAATGAGTCCCACATAGAATCCCTGAGCTCGCTATGTCCAAACTTTTTCCCATATCTTGCATCAAACATCATATGAGGTGCTGTGCTCATGCTATCTGCCCCTCCTGCCATAATACAGTCAGCTTCTCCGGCCTTAATCTGGTGATAACCTATTTGTATTGATGACATAGATGAAGTACAATTTCTATGAACAGTTATACCTGGAACAGTAACAGGAAGGCCAGCCTTAACTGCCGCTACTCTAGCTAGATTGTTTTCCTTATACGTTCTCTGGTAGTTACAGCCCCAGATAACATCATCAATTAGTTTTGGATCAATTCCTGATCTCCTTATAAGCTGTTTCATAACAGGCATGGATAGATCCAGAGAAGTAATTGTTTTAAATTGCCCTCCTATTGTTCCAATTGGTGTTCTACATCCTGCTACAATTACTACATTTCTCAATTATTATTCCCCCTTCTTATTTACCTTGATAAATTGGTTGTCTTTTTTCAATAAAGGCTCTCATACCTTCTTTTTGATCTTCTGTATTAAATAAATCTGCCCAATTCTCATACTCCATTTTTATTGCATAATTCAGTTTTGGTTCTGATATCCCAGCATCTATGGTTTTTTTTGCAACCCTTAGTGCCACCGGTGGTTTTTTGCAGAGTTTTTCCGCCCATTCCATAACCACCTCCATAAGTTTCTCCTGTTCCACTATTTTATTTACCAATCCCATTTGCTCTGCCCTATCGGCACTTATCATCTCACCAAAGAATATTAATTCCTTTGCTCTAGATACGCCAAGCAGCCTTGGTGCTCTTATCGTACCCCCTGCACCTGGCATAATTCCCAAATTGATTTCTGGAAATCCAACTTTTGCATTTGTTGAAGCAATTCTAAAATCACATGCTAATGCAAGTTCTAAGCCACCTCCTAAAGCATATCCATCTATTGCCGCTATCGTAGGAATTTCTAAATTATATATCTTCTGAAATGTCTTAGAAAATGAAAAATCTTTGGCTTCTTCTACATTACAGTTAACCATTCCCTTAATATCCGCACCCGCTGCAAAATTATTATCACTCCCGATAATCAACACTTTAATTTCCGAATCCTTCTTAATCTTTTCAATGAGCTCATCTAATTCCTCTACTGTCGGCTTATTTAATGCATTAAGTGCCCTAGGCCTGTTTATCCTGACTACTCCTATCCTACCAATCATTTCAAATGATAAATTTTTCATAGCTGCCCTCCCATCTACTTATTTGTATAAATTAGCTTGTTCTACTTGTATTGATAAAAACCTTTTTTTGCCTTTCTTCCATATTCTCCTCTGGCATATCTTTCCACAATTGCCGGACTTGGTTTATCAGACGGGTTCCCTGTCATTTTATATTTCTCAGTCAGAACATTAAATTCAAGATCAATTCCTGTCATGTCAAGCAATTCAAAGGGACCCATGGGATGTGACAATCCATACTTTACTGCTTTGTCAATATCTTCAAAGGAAGCAACGCCCTGATCATATATGTAGCAGGCCTCCTTGGTAATTGCACTGAAAATACGGTTTACGATAAAACCGTAAATTTCTTTATTTACAATGGCAGGAATCTTATTGATAGATTCTACAAATTTAACCATAGTTTCAACGGTTTCCCTACTGCAATGAGGACCTTTTACAACCTCAACCAGTTTCATTACGAGAGCCGGATTAAAAAAGTGCAAGTTCAGAACCTTATCAGGATGCGCCACTACATCACAGAGCTTGGAGCTTACTATATAAGAGCTGTTAGTAGCAAAAATAGTATGTTCAGGAGTCAGTTCATCAACCTGTTTAAGCACCGATCTCTTTACATCCAAAATTTCTGCCACCGCTTCGATAACCAGATCTGCATCCTTCACAGCTTCGGCAAGATCCGTTGTAAATTTTAAGTTACTCTTGCTCTCTGCCACTGCTTCCTCAGTCATTTTCCCCTTGGTTATCTTTTTAAAAAACCAGTCATTTGAAAAAGCTTCCGCTTTTTTCTTTTCATCAATTGTTTCATTTTTTATACCATAACAACTCACTTTATATCCTGAAATAGCCACATGCATTGCAATTTGGACTCCCATCGTACCTGCACCTACAACTGCAACTTTCTTAATATTCATCTTTTTCTCCATTTCTAACAGGCTTTTATCCCTGTAATATTTTTTTATATTTCGTGCTATCCATATTACTTACTTCTTAGTCTATTTCTAAAGCATAAATTGCTGCACCTAAAGCACCTATGATCTGAGGATCTTCAAGTCTTATAATTGGATGATCAATCTCATTTTCTACTGCTGTTACTGCACTATTATTTAATGCAACTCCACCCGTCATAACCACATCTTCCACAACCCCAACTCTATTACACAAGCCTGCAATTCGTTGTGCAATAGATTTATGCGCTCCTAGAGCGACATCCTCTATGCTTTTTCCTGATGCAAGTTGAGAAATAACCTCTGATTCCGCGAAAACCGTACAGGTGCTACTGATTGCTACTCCTGGCTTACCCTTTGCTGCTAAGCTTGCCAGTTCACTTATACGACAGCCTAATACCCTTGCTATTACTTCTAAAAATCTGCCTGTTCCAGCTGCGCACTTTTCATTCATAACAAAGTTCTCAACATTGCCATTCATCGAAACTCGAATCACTTTGGCATCCTGCCCTCCAATATCAATAATTGTACTTACAGTAGGGCATAAAAACTTTGATCCTTTTGCATGGCAGCTTATTTCTGTAATCTGCTTATCTGCACTTTTATACATCATTCTTCCATAACCTGTTACTACACACTTTTTGATGTCTTCTCTTTTGATACCTGCCTGCATCAACGCTTTTTCTGCAGATAGCTGAGGTCCCTTACTGCCTGTCCCCATATTGAAAATTCCTTCTCCACATATAACTCCATCAGCATTGATAACCACTGCTTCTGAAGATGATGAACCTATATCCACTCCTAAATACATACCAATACCCCTTCTCAAATTTGCATTCTATGCAAGCATTTCAGCAAAGCTCTGTATCCTGGTTCTCAATTGCTCTAGGGAATCCATTTGCTGTTCTATTTCTACATATAAAGTCGGTATTTTTGCTGCTTCTAGCTCTTTCTTTATAATAGGATAATCAAACTCCTCCGGGTCACAAAATTTTAGCTGGCATACTACAACAGCATCGGCTTTATATTTATTTCTCATATCTATCAGCATCTGTCCTCTGCTCTTTGCTTCGTCATGTAAGAATGCACATCCATCCTGAAGTGCAATTCTTTCTACCATTCTATTAAGCGCATCTCCTTTTTTAGGAGCAATTGTTCTAAACTGCCTGGATTCGTGCGCTAAATCATCTGCTACGATGAACATATCATTATCTGTGAATATTTCCAGTAATTCGGTCGGTTCACTAATCAAACCCGTTATAATTATTTTTTTCTTCCTGCTTTTTTCCTCCGGCAATTCCTTTATTGCTTTAATTAGCTCTTTCATTTTTGTTGTATAAATCTTCTTGTCCATGAAATACGATGCTTTTATGATTAAGTGTCTCCTCTCTGCATTAAGCATAGTTGGATAATGTTGAACAAGTTCTACAAATTCTTGCATTGTTTTTCTATAATCATCATAAATTTCAACGCTCTCCTCTAATGCTTTCTCTGTTATTTCCTCTCCTGCAACCTTTTCAAGCGCTTTTTTTACTCTTATAAACTCTTCCCGCATGAATTCTTTTCCCACTTTTATCTTCCTATTTTGGGGATAAACCATAGGAATAATGTTGAGTTGGGGTGATGAAATCTTCCAATTTTCTGCAATACACTTTAATGTGTCACAAAAAGTTGGGATAATAACTGCTGATAAGAAGTCATATTTACCCATTAATGCCTGTTCTGTATTTGCTTTCATAGTGGAACAGCAGAAGCTCTGCAAATAATGACTTGATAATTTTCCAATAGTCTGTCCGCCCCACATTCCAATTGGAAGCAAGCCTGCTGCATAAACGATTTCATCTGGCGTATAGATAGGGAAGCATCCAACGGCTTTTTTTCCTGTCACTTTCATTTCTTTTAATGTAGAACGACTTGGATTTGCTCCAATGTCCTCCAATTCATTTATCATGTCAAGAGCACTGCTCATTATCTTGTCCCCCCATTCTTCTTTCTAGTTTCCATCATTTCAACCAATGCCTGAATTCTTGTTTCATATTGTGCAAGTGAAAACGCTCTTGGATCTGTCTGATCTCCATCAAACATTACGGAAGGGATTCCCGTAGCTGCTTCTACTCTTCTCTGCACTTCGAACTGTCTAAAATCCATGAGCTTACAGCTTCTATTTGAATGGTATATAATCCCATGAAGACTAAAATCCCTCACTAATTTTTTTATATTATCCACTCCAAAATCAATATTTCTATTAGCATAATTTGAACTGTATGCCCTCGCCATTGAATCGATATCGCCTGCATCATATACAATATGCCAAGAATCTGGATAAGTGGAGGTCACCATATTAATTCCATACTTTTTTAAAACCTTGTAAGTAGCACTTAAATATGGCCAACATGCGATGCCATCCCACATCACCCTATATTTCTCCTCCCTATCCTTCCAAGGTCCAATTCCTCTTTCCATTTTTTCTTTCAGTTCATCATGCCACAGCTTAAATAATTTTAAGCCTTCTTTTGTTCCTCTCATGCATACGATAATTGCCATATAATTAAAAAGATCAAACCCATTTAATGGGGATGGCTTTGCCCTAGCCAACAGTGATGCTTTTTTCCACCATTGTGAGGTCTCTGAGGAAATTTTCATTACTTCAGAAAATCGATCATAGTCAAATTTTTCTCCAGTAATTTCTTCAAGCTTCTCAATTGCATGAAGTATTTGGCCTTTAATATATTTAACGTTTTGGTCATTAACTTCATATTGATGATTAAAGGGCAAATCAAATAGAATCATTGGAATTTTTAATTCCTTAGCAATATTTTCATACCATTTAATTACTGTATTGCAAATATTATTGCAGCAGAAAATTAGATCTGGTAAAGGAATATTTGCTGCTTCACATTCCCGTATATCCATATATGCAAGATTCACCCTAGCATAAGAACATATATCCGCTGAATACCCATTTCCCTCTGAATAGTTGATGAATTGCTGCGAATGTTTTCTTGCTCCAATTGCAGCCGCATGATTTTCCGGATAAACTACGTGAATTCCCATCGTTTCTAACAGCTCCTGAGGCGCAATAGAAGTAGACCAAGCGATTATTTTCCCATCTGCCTTTGCCTGAAAAGCATCTGCATAATGTTTATCTAGTAATTCTCCCAGCAATTGCTTTGATGTCTTTTGATTTTCCAAGATAATACCTCCTTTTAGTCTATATTAATTTACACCAAACCTTTAAGCAATTAACGTGCCAACTTTTTTTCAATAAAATTTTATACACAAAAAAAGCCAAAGAATCTATGAGTTGGAGATTCTCCGTTATCTATATTTTTTAGATTTTTTTAAATTATATAATATATTTCAATTTTCTTATTAAATATTTTGATGCTGCAGTG